>JAQYWL010000258.1 GCA_030145035.1 Desulfobacteria bacterium
AGAGACAGGATCGGAAGGGCATCCTCAGGACCGATTTCCTGGATAAGCCAGAAGAGATCTTCTTCGGCCAGCGATTGCACCAGTGTGACAGGTCTGGGCGATTCAAGAATCAGTTCAAGGGCCTTCTTACCGGGGAGCCTCAACAGGTCCTTCGGGCTGATAAGCGGGAAAATCTGTTGTTTGTCTGGTGGCTGACGTGTGAGTTCTTTCATGACAAGTGCCTAAGCTCACTTTCTTCAATTCGCTTGGCGTCTGACCACAGGCCTTCGAGGTCATAGAAAATCCGTACCGGCTCATAAAAGACGTGAATGACCACATCCCCATAGTCCATAAGGACCCAGTGTCCTTCCCGGAGACCCTCTACACCCAGAGGGTAGATCCCTTGTTTCTTTAAGTGCTGTTCTATGAATTCGGCAATGGCCGAGACCTGGCGGTGTGACCGGCCGCTGCATATGATAAAGGTGTCTGCAAACGACGTCAATGCACGCACGTCGAGTACAACCACATCAAGGGCCTTCATGGCAAGGGCTGCTTTCACGTACGGGTGCAGGGTCGGCTCATATGGCAGCGTCATCGGTAGAGTCCCTTTTTGTTAATAAAGCTCCGGACCGCGTCGGGGACGAGGAAACGGATGGAGCGACCCCGTCCGACCCACTCCCGTATCTTGGTGGCCGAAATATCGAGGTGAGTAATATCGAGACAAAAGATGGTGCGCCACCGGGGGTGGCTGTATCGGTTGGATGTGGGCTCGTATTGATACTCTGCCGATATTTGGGTATGAATAAAGTCCTCTAAGCTACGCAGCTTGGAGCGGGGACGAGTCATCACAATGAAATGAGCAGTGACAAAAAGCGCCTGATACGACTTCCATGTGGTGATTTCCGAGAAGGCATCCTGGCCGACAATGAAATGGATGTCGCTTTCAGGACCAAACCGGTCCTGGAAGTATCGCAAGGTCTCGATCGTATATGACAAGCCGGGACGAGATAGTTCCACATCAGAGGCCTCAAGTGAGGGCTCGCCCTGGATGGCCAGGCGGACCATTTCCAAACGATCCTCAGCATTGGCCACATGGTCGGCCATCTTGTGAGGGGGGTGGGCAGATGGAATCAACAAGAGCCTGTCGAGGTTGAAAGCCTCCCGGACTTCTACCGCAGCCCTGAGATGGCCGAGGTGGATCGGATTGAAGGTACCGCCAAAAAGCCCTAAGCGCACAAATACACCATAACACTGACAAGCCCGCCCGGCATTCGCCTGACCTGCCCGCCAGTGCCAGGCATTGGCAGGCGGGGGCGTAGCCGATGGCGGACGGGCCGGAATTCAGAAATTGTGAACTATCTTTATGCCTTGCACATGGAGTGATGGAGTATTGGAGTACTGGAGTACTGGGTAGTAAGAAAGTGTCATAATTCCATCACTCCATTACTCCATCACTCCGATACTCCGATTGGGGCGAAGCCCCTAAGTTCTCACCTGTCCGTCTCCAAAGACCACAAACTTGGTGGTTGTCAGCTCCTCCAGCCCCATAGGCCCGTAAGCATGAAGTTTGGAAGTGCTGATCCCGATCTCAGCTCCCAAACCAAGCTCTCCCCCGTCATTGAACCGCGTAGAGGCGTTTACCAGAACCACAGAGGCATCCACCTCAGTCAGAAATCTCCGTGCCCGGGCATAGTCCGAGGTGACAATCGCCTCGGTGTGGGCCGAACCGTACCGCGCAATATGATCCGTGGCCTCTTCCATAGAGGCAACCACCTTGACTGCAAGGATCAAGTCGAGATACTCGGCTGGCCAATCCTCGTCCGTGGCAATATTCGCCTCCGGCACGATCTCACAGGTCTTGGGACACCCCCGCAGCTCCACGCCCGCTTCTTTGAAACGCCTGGCCATGGGATGGAGAAATGACTCGGCCACCGCCTCATGGACGAGCAGGGTTTCCATGGCGTTGCAAACACCTGGCCGCTGCACCTTGGCATTGTATGAAATCTTTTCGGCCATACCAAGGTCTGCATCCTCATCCACATAGACGTGGCAGACACCTTTGTAATGCTTGAGGACAGGGATCTTGGAATTTTCAACCACAAAACGGATCAGCCCCTCACCCCCCCTGGGGATGATGAGGTCCACATATTCGTCCTGGGCAAGAAGCACGTTCACGGCAGTCCTGTCCCGTACCGGGATGACCTGGGCAGCAGCTTTCGGTATGCCGGTTTCCCGAAGCGCCCCCTGGATGATCTCAGCCAGAATGGTATTTGAGTTAAAGGCCTCTGAGCCGCCGCGCAGGATCGCCGCATTACCGGCCTTCAGGCAAAGTCCTGCAGCGTCGATGGTGGCGTTCGGCCTCGCCTCGTAGATCATCCCGATAACGCCGAGGGGAATGCGCACCCGACCCACCTGAAGACCGTTGGGGCGCAGCCACATACCTGTGACCCTTCCCACCGGGTCGGGCAGCTTTACGACGTCTCCCAGGCCGCCAGCCATCGACTCGATGACTGCATCACTGACCGTGAGCCGGTCTATCATCGCCTCAGAAAGCCCTTTTTCTCTTGCATCGGCCAGGTCCTTTTCATTTTCTCGCTTGATCGTAGCGGCCTCATCAAGAAGCTTTTGGGCAATCCGCTCCAAGGCCTCGTCTTTTTTCTGCGTACCAAGATGAGCCACCGCCTTCGCAGCCTCTTTCGCACTCCTGGCCATATCCGTAATGGTCTTTTCTATTGACATATAGGTCCCTCCCGTTCCAGATGTCAGAAGTCAGATGTCAGATGTCAGAAAAAACTCAACGCTCTTGATCTCCGACCACTGACCACTGACCACTGTCATCTGTCATCTGTCATCTGTCACTGGTCAATCGTCAATCATCAATGGTAATGACTAAGTTGTCTCTGTGAATCACCTCATCATAGTGCTTGTATCCCAGTCGTTGCTCGATCTGGCTGGTCTTGAGGCCCATGAGCTTCCTGACGTCACTGGCCTTATAGTTTACAAGCCCCCTGGCAAAAGGTACCCCATCCGGGTCTATGCAACTGACCGCAGCTCCTACGCCAAAGTCACCCCCAACATCCAGAATTCCAATCGGCAGCAAGCTCCTGCCCTGTTTGCGGATGGCCTTAGCTGCTCCCCTGTCGACCCTGATAGCACCCTTTGCCTTCAAAGTGAAGGCAATCCAACATTTCCGGCTGCCCATCTTTTCTCTTCCTGGGAGAAAAAGGGTCCCCACGTCCCGGCCCTCAAAGAGTCTTTTCAGGATGTTCGCCTTAAGGCCGCTTGCCATGACCATAGGAATCCCGCTCGTGGTGACCTTCTTTGCTGTCCGGATCTTGCTCGACATCCCACCCATCCCGAAAGCCCCGGGAATATCACAGGCGGCCCTTTCCATAGCACGGTCGATCCGCGACACCAGCGGTATTAACAAGGCGTTTTTGTGGTCCCGGGGATCCTTATCGTAGAAGCCGTCAATATCGGTCAGGTTGATGAGTATCTGCGCGTCCATTAAATGGGTAATCATGGCCGACAGGTTGTCATTGTCTCCGAATTTGAGCTCCTCCACGACCACTGTATCATTCTCATTGACAATAGGAACAATCTTCCAGTCCAACAGAACGTTAATGGTATTGCGGGCATTCAGATAACGCCTCCGGTTGCAAAGGTCATCTCTGGTCAGCAGGATTTGAGCAGCCTTTTTTTGATAACGAGCAAAGGACTTCTCGTACTCTAACATGAGCCGGGACTGTCCTATGGCGGCAACCGCCTGCTTGTGAGGGATATCAGAAGGTCTTTCAGCCATGCCCACCTTTTTCATCCCTGAGACAATAGCCCCGGAACTGACAAGGATCACCTGACGACCCTGATCCATAAGCATAGACACCTCTCGGGCCAGGCGTCTTATCACTGCGGCATTGAGGCCCTGGTCATGTGTGAGCACCCCGGTGCCAACCTTGATGACAGCTCGCCTGATACGGTCAAAGAGGTTCTTTCGAATTTGAAGGTGCTCCTGCCTAGTAGTCATGTATCGATCGTTATTCGTTATTCGTTATTCGTTATTTGTGTAATCGTGTAATCGTATACGGCATCCTTCATTTTCGCCATAAAGTAGTTTACACTTTTTTTCACCACCCCAGGTTTCAGGTTTCAGTGTTCAGGTTTCAGACCCGCCTGCCAACGCCTGCGTCACAGCGAGGTTACAATGCCCGCATACACGGCAATGGC
>JAQYWL010000439.1 GCA_030145035.1 Desulfobacteria bacterium
GAGGATTACGTGATAGCACTGGAATACGGCATGGCTCCAACAGCGGGCGAAGGTGTTGGGATTGACCGATTTGTAATGCTGCTGACCAATGTGGCCTCTATTCGTGAAGTGATCCTCTTTCCGCAATTGAAAAAGATTGGTCAATAGTGAACTCAGGGGCTTCGCCCTCTCCGAGCTGTAGGCTCTACGAGCCGGAAGCCAACTGGAGTATTGGAGCAATGGAGTACTGGAGTGATGGGTTTACCTGCCCGCCATTGCCATATGTGTCGGCATTGTAGCTGCCTGGAGAGCGTGGCGCTGGCAGGCGGGGAGGAACAGAAAAAACAATTTTTACCGCTTTTACCGGCCACTACTCCACTACTCCAACACTCCATTACTCCATCTGAATGGCATGAATCAATCGCCACCGAAAGATCTATAATCTCTATGAATTGTAGAAGTTACGAGACATCGACTTATGTCATTTGAATTTTTTGTTGGTTTTCGATATCTTCGGGCCAGACGAAAGCAGGCTTTTATTTCGGTTATCACATTCATTTCCATGGCAGGGATTATGCTTGGAGTAATGGCTATGATGGTGGTGCTCGCGGTGATGACCGGATTCGGGACAGACATCAGATCCAGGATATTGGGGGCAAATGCCCATATCAGGGTAATGAGCCGCATTGATAAGTTAGACCAACATGAGGAGGTCATGACAAAGATTGAGGCCGTGGAGGGTGTAAAAGCTACAGCTCCCTTTATTTACAGCCAGGTCATGCTTCGTCGTGGTTCTCGTGTTTCCGGGGCTATTTTGAGAGGGATTGATCCTTCGCGGGCCGGACGGGTAGTGGACCTGGAAAAGAGTGTGAAGGAAACCGATTTGCGGGTTTTGGGGGGCAGGGAGGTGCCACCCGGCATCATACTGGGAAAGGAACTTTCCCGGCTGTTGACGGCGTATCCAGGAGACGAAATCTACGTCGTATCACCCTTTGGTGGTAGCCTGACACCCATTGGAGGTCGCATACCTTATATGAAGAAGTTTAAGGTCGTGGGTCTTTTTGATTCAGGCATGTACGACTATGATACATCCTTTGCTTACGTTTCCATTGAGTCGGCCCAGCAGCTCCTCAGGCTTGGCCAATCGGTTCATGGCATAGAGGTCAGGGTGGATGACATTTACAGTGTTGATAAGATCTCAAGGTCTGTTCTCGAGCGTCTGGGTACTGGCTATTGGACACAGGACTGGATGCAAATGAACAAGAGTTTTTTCTCGGCCTTGAAACTGGAAAAGACTGTGATGTTTATCATCCTGGTCTTGATTATTCTGGTAGCAGCCTTCAATATCATCAGCACCCTAATTATGATGGTCATGGAGAAGACCAAAGATATTGCCATACTCAAATCTATGGGTGCCAGTAGTAAAAGCATCATGAAGATCTTTATGTTGGACGGTCTTGTCATAGGCGTTGTTGGTACCATCCTCGGAATAACGGGAGGGAGCGTGCTTTGTTTTCTGTTGAAGCGGTACGAATTTGTGAAACTTCCGAGCGATATCTACTATATTTCTACGCTTCCCGTCAGGGTGCAGGTGGTTGACGTGGCCCTGATAGCCCTGTCTGCCATAGCCATCAGCTTTTTGGCTACCCTCTATCCTTCCTATCAGGCGTCCAGATTGGATCCTGTAGCAGCCATCAGGTATGAATAGCCAGCAGCCATTGATAAGTGTCATAGATGTCCGGAAATCCTTTATTACCAATGGTAATCGTGTGGACGTGTTGCGAGGTGTGGACCTGGACATTTACGAGGGTGAGATGGTCGCTATTGTGGGGGCTTCCGGTGTGGGTAAGTCAACCCTTCTTCATGTGCTGGGTACTTTAGAACGACCAGACCATGGCGAGGTTCTTTATAAGGGAGAAAGCGTTTTTACTTACGATGAGCAAAGGCTTGCCTCTTTTCGTAATCAGATGATCGGCTTTGTGTTTCAATTTCACCACCTGCTGCCGGAATTCAATACCCTGGAAAACACCATGATGCCTGCCTTGATTAGAGGTATGAATACCAAAGAGGCTTGTGAGCGGGCCGAGGCTATCCTAACTCGGGTGGGCCTGAAGGATCGCCTCGTACATTATGTTGGGGAACTATCAGGGGGAGAGCAGCAAAGGGTGGCTGTGGCCAGATCTCTGGTATTGAAACCGTCGATCCTGTTGGCGGATGAGCCCACTGGTAATCTGGATGCCAGGACTGGTGAGTCGATACATGACCTCTTGATGTCATTGAACCGTGATGATGCCATTACAGCGGTGGTAGTCACTCACAACATGAAGTTAGCTGAAAAGTTATCCCGCAGGGTGACACTAGTAGAAGGGAAAGTATTGCCAGTAGATCAAATAGAATGATGGAGTGTTGGAGTACTCCATTACTCCATTACTCCAATTGTGAGCGGAGCGAACTAAGTTGAGGTGAGGATGTTCAAGTGGTTATTGTTTGTGTCAATACTGCTGCTTTATGGGTCCGGCGCAATAGCTCAGGAGGAGATTCGTGTCGTTGTCCTTCCGTTCGAAGTTCATGCACCCGAAAGGATAGACTACTTAAGGGGGCAGATCCGGGATCTTGTTGAAAAGCAACTAAAAGACGAAGGAGTCGTGGTTATGGAGTCTGGCGAACCACGTGAAGGACTGCCCGGCATCGAGGAAGGGGGCTTAAACGGTTTGCGGACATTGGGGCTCCGCGTGGGGGCTGATTTTGTGATATGGGGGAGTCTTACCAGGATTGGTAAACGCTTCAGTTTGGATGTCAAGGTTATGGAATCATACGGGGTTGCTCCTCCAGAGCCCGTTTATGTGGAAGGGGAGGACCTTGAGACCCTGCTCGATTCTGTTCAAAGACTGGCCAGAGACCTTGGGATGAAGATATTCAGGCGGGAAAAGGTGGCAGAGGTGATCATCACAGGGAACAAACGGATAGAATCTGAGGCGATCAAAAGAATCATGAAGACCAAGAAGGGAGATATCTATCTGGCAAAGCATCTCCAGGATGATCTGAAGTCAATTTATAAAATGGGGTATTTTGGTGATGTTCGCGTAGAGGTCTCCAGCACCCCAATAGGCAAAGTGGTGACTTTTCGGGTTGCTGAAAACGAAACCATTCGCAACATCAGAATCAAGGATAACAAAAAGTTCGATGATGAAAAAATCAAAGATGTCATCAGTGTCAGGTCAGGTTCCATATTGAACATAAATAAGCTTCAAGGCGATCTAAAGCAGATTGAGAACCTTTACAAGGAAAAAGGGTATCATTATATCAAGGTGACCTATGAGACAAAGCCTGTGCCGGAGAATCGCGCTGATCTTGATTTTATCATCGCAGAGGGTGAAAAGGTACTGATCAAGGCCATTTCTTTTGAAGGGAACAAGGCCTATGACAGTGAAACACTGAAGGACTTGATGAAGACCGAGGAGAAAGGGTTCTTCTCGTGGTTGACCTCGTCAGGAGATCTGGATCATGAAGTCCTGGAACTGGACGCTTCTAAGATAGCTGCATACTATCATAACCATGGTTACATTCAGGCAAAAGTGGCTGAGCCAAAGCTGGCCTACGAAGGAAAGTGGATTGATATCAACATCAAGATAGATGAAGGGCCCCAGTTTAAGGTCGGCAAGGTGGACATTGAGGGGGCTTTGATTCAGCCAAAAAGCGAACTGCTAAAAAAGATAAAGATTACCAAGGAAAATGTTTACAACCGTGAACTTATACGAGAAGACGTTTTGACGCTTCAAGACATATACTCAGATGCAGGTTATGCCTATGCAGATATTTCACCACGCATTGATCAGGACCCCAAGAAACTTACGGCCAATGTCACATATTTGATCAATAAGGGATCACCGGTCTATTTTGAAAAGATCATTATAACGGGCAATACCAAAACCCGTGACAAGGTCATTCGTAGAGAGCTTATGGTGTATGAGCAGGAACTGTTCAGCGGCAAGCGCTTAAAGCGTGGGGCACGAAATCTTTACCGTCTTGAGTTTTTTGAAGATATCAAGGTAAATACCACCAAGGGGAGTGCTGACGACAAGATGATTCTGAAGATTGATGTGACTGAAAAACCGACAGGCGCTTTTAGCTTTGGTGCTGGATACAGCTCCATGGAAGACCTGTTTGCCATGGCTTCGATTTCACAGAGAAACCTGTTTGGACGTGCCCAGATCCTGAATGTGAGGGCCCAACTGGGCGGAAGAACCACGACGTATACAGTCAGCTTCACCGAGCCCTGGCTCTTTGATATTCCCCTGTCAGCAGGTTTTGATCTTTACGATACGACCCGGGACTATGATACCTATGACAAGGACAGCCTCGGGGGTACCCTTCGGTTTGGGTATCCGGTTTTTGATTACACGCGGGCATCCCTTTCCTATAACTATGACCGGGCGGAAATCGAGAACCTTACTGATGATGCTTCTTCCTTGGTCAAGGATATGAAGGGAACAAATGTTGCGCACACCCTGACCGGTGTTTTGCGCCGTGACTCAAGGGACCGCATTTTCAACCCTACAGAAGGCTCGAACAACAGCATTACGGTGAAGCACGCAGGAGCACCTATGGGCGGAGATATTGGGTTTACCAAGTATGTTGGGGATTCTGGATGGTATATTCCCCTTTTCTGGGATACAGTTGGCCTGTTACATGGCCGCATCGGCTACATACACGACGTCCCCGATTACAAGGAACCTGTGTGGGAGCGTTTCTACTTGGGCGGCATGAACTCGGTGCGGGGTTATGACTGGCGAGATATCAGCCCGAGGGATGAGAAGACCGACGATAAGATAGGCGGCAATAAGATGGTGCAGTTCAACGTAGAGTTCATCTTCCCGCTCGTAAAAGAGGCAGGATTGATGGGGGTCCTTTTCCATGATTGGGGCAATGCTTATAACGATGGAGAAGATATAGACCTCGGAGAGCTGCGAAGAAGTGCAGGCTATGGTTTTCGATGGTATTCACCCATAGGTCCCATTCGTTTGGAGTGTGGCTACATTTTGGATGATAAACAAGGTCAGAAACGCGAACATCGTTGGGAGTTCAGCATGGGGATGGCGTTTTAGACCAGTGGACAGTGACCAGTGACCAGTGGACAGTGATCAGTGGTCAGTAGGCAGTAGGCAGCAACCCTTGATTTCGGAATGCGGAATGCGGAATGAGACGAATGCGGATTTCGGAATGCGGAATGCGGAGTAAAAGAGAAGATGAATCGAA
>JAQYWL010000110.1 GCA_030145035.1 Desulfobacteria bacterium
GATTCTTATACGAAAAGGATCTGGAAACAGGCCAGTAGCCATGGCCATTGACCTGGGCCCTGTCCTGTCCGGAGAGCAAATGGAAAATGACATCTATCTGATGCCAGCTGATATTGTCTATGTGCCTAAGACCTGGATCGCCAAGGCAGGTAAGTTTGTGGATCAGTACATGAGGAGAGTGCTTTTTCTTGATTCGATACTTCACGGTGTTGGCTATGCTCTTGGATATCAGTGGATAGTAGAGGACTAGTGCCCCGTCTCACAAATCCTGTATCTTGAAATGGCAAAATGAAATATCGCAGAAGTACATACATTTCATCTATCTGTCAGAGACGGGGAAACCCGAAATTCGAATATCGAAATTCGAAACAAATTCGAATGACAAAAATATCAATGACCAAAACATAAAGACACAGGGCTGAACTGCTTTTGTTTGTTTTGAATTTTGAACATTTGAATTTTGATATTGTTTCGGATTTCGATATTCGATATTCGGATTTTGACGGCCGTTATAATGTTCCGGCAACATGTTGAATTGCCAAAATTGAATACAGAATTTTTGGGACAGCGCCCTAGAGGTTGCTAACAATGGACAAGCTAAATACACAGGAAAAGAGAAGCTCTCTTCGAGATCTGGCATACGTCTTTTTTAGGCGAAAATGGGTCATCTTGGGGGTCTTTTTGTCCACCGTCATACCGGTAACTGTATATACCTTTCTGATCTCGCCGACCTACGAGGCCAAGTCACGTTTATTGGTAAAACCCGGCAGAGAAAATATCTATGTGTCACCGGTGGGGGCCCCGGAAGGCACGCATCCACCTACCATAGTTCAACGAGTATCGGAGGTTATTAGTTCTGAAATCCAGATTCTCCAAAGCGGGGTCCTCATTCAAAGGGTTATAGAGCAAATAGGGATTGCCAGGCTTTTTCCACGTATATTGCCGGAAGATTCCCGGGCAGCATATGCCAAAGAATCACTCCCCGTGGGAGTTGCCGTCAACCGGGCGTTATCCAATCTATCTGCGGAGCGAATTAAGGGTACAGACGTTATTGAGCTTGCATTCAGATCACATGACCCTGATATATCAGCCAATTTCGTCACGATCCTTGTAGATCGCTACCTTGAGCGCCATCTCGAGGTGCACCAGAGCGGGAAATCATATGACTTCTTCAAAGCCCAGGCGGATCAATTAGAGCAAAAATTGAAAACCGCGACAAGTAGGTTAGCAGACTTTAAAAAGAAGTACTCTATCGTCTCTTTTAAGCAAAGGAAGCAAGCCACTCTTGATAAGTACATGGCAGTGCGTGCCGCAAAAAAAGACAATGAGACCGCGATCAAAGTGACCAAAAAAACAATAGATGAATTGAAAGAAGATCTTGCTGAGATTCCCGAAGATAGGTATCTAAGCCGGTCCGAGGATTCCGGTTCTCCGTTGATCAGTTCATTGAAGGAAAGGCTGGCCCAGTTGGAACTGGACAAGCTTAACCTTATGCACAAATACAAACCAGATCATAGACTCGTTAGGATAGATGAGGCAATCACCAAAATTAAGCAGATGTTAGTGGAGGAAGAGAAAAAATTCCACGGTTCTGTCATAACCGGGACTAGCACTTATCGAGGGATAGAAGACAGGATTCTGCGGCTAGAAGTCGATCTGGAGGCATTGCATAGGAAGGGAGTAGAGTTAGAAGCGGAGTTGATAGAATATGGCCAGGAACTTGAAAGACTGGGACGTCTGGAGCCACAACTTCGGGCTCTGGAGAGGGCTGTCAGCGTCAACGAACAGAATTACAGGCTCTATCTAACCAAATTTGAAGAGAGCAGAGTCGCCGATGCCATGGATGCCGCAAGGATGGTCAGTGTAAGCGTTCTTGAACCGGCTACACCCCCTCTTGGTCCCATTCCTGTCAACAAGGCACTAAATATCTTTGTGAGCCTGTGTATCGCATGTGTGGCAGGTTTGGGCCTGGCCTTCTTGATAGAATATTTTGATCACACCTTCAAAGCTTCTGAAGATATCAAAGACAATCTCAAGGTGCCCCTGTTGGGGACTATAGAAGATGTGCCGGACGAAGAAAGAGAGGACTTAGACGCCCTTGCTATTAGCCTGAAACCTCCACCCAACTATGAGATCCTCAAGAGCAATATAGTGATGCATGCTGAGGACAAAGGGATAAAGATGTTATCCATTTGCAGTCCCACGCAAAAAGAGGGTTCCTCCACGGTTGCACTCAATCTTGCCGCTTCCTTCGCCAAAGAGAACGGATGCCGGGTTGTTCTGGTTGATGCAAATCTTCGACACCCCTTTTTGCACAGTAGGTTTAACCTTCCAACCACTCCTGGATTTTCGGACGTTATTCATGAAGGTACCAATGTTCATGAGGCCATAAAAGAATCGGTAATTCCCAATCTATTTGTTCTCACCAGCGGTATCAGTCCTCCCAATCCCATGGTCATCTTTGAATCCCCGAAATTGGCTGACCTGATCGAGGTTTTGAGGAGAGAATTTGATTGGATAGTCTTTGACTGCGCACCTATAAATATCTATCCTGATTCTGCTGTTTTGGCTTCCCGGCTGGATGGCGTGATTCTGGTAATTCAGGCAGAAAACAAACGTGCGGAGGTAGCCATCCAGGCCAAAGAACACCTGGAGCAGGCAGGTGCAAAGATTCTGGGGGCAGTATTAAATCGGCGGAGACACATAATTCCTGAAATAGTCTACCGAAGGCTATGATAGAGGGAGCATTACCTACTTGTTAATTCTTAAGGAATATTGTTGTCTCTCACAGAGTACACAGAGCCACAGAGTTTTTTAGCAGATTTCCTGAGAGGGGAAATCTGCTAAGACTGCGCCATGCCGCTACCGCGGGATATCTTGACAAGGGGAAGGCCATAAATGTCGATGGTGATATGGAAGATGA
>JAQYWL010000466.1 GCA_030145035.1 Desulfobacteria bacterium
AATGACTAGTACTGAATCTTCGTGCAAGATGTGTGGTGAGTGTTGCCACTTTGAGATTCCCATAACGCTTCTCGACATACACCGTATAGCCAAATATTTTGATATGGCTGACAACAAGGTGTTTGACAAATATATTCAGGATCAGATTGGTTCGCAATCCTCATTGTTCATGATTCGAAAGAAGAAGCAGGGGGCATGTCTCTTTCTTACCGGCGACAACAGATGCGATATCCACAAAGCCAAGCCGAAGGCCTGCAAGTTCTACACATGCACCCAGAACTCAAACAAAGATGTTTTGCCATGGACCGCCACCTGTACGGACCCTGCTCAGCGTGCTGACTTGTGGGAACAGTCTGTGGCTGCCATGATGACCAGGGCGTATATTAAGGAAAACGGGGCCACATGGAACGATGCCGATTACTACAAAGCAATCTTGGGCATCTATGATAATGTAGTGGTCAGTGACACACAGAAGATCAAACTGGCAAGGAATAACGATGGGGCTCCGTTGGCCATGATCTACGACTGTTCCCAGTGTGAAAAGCGAGGGACATGCGCCAGGGAGACGCCCGTTACCCTTGACGACATCAGGCGCATTACAGGACATATAGGGCTAACGTGGAAGGCATTTTTCCGGGACAAGATTGCTTCCCAGCCCAGCGTTAACACGGGAGGTTTCAAGCTAAGAAGGAGCGAGCACTGTATCTTTTTCCACCCGGACAAGCACTGTACCATTAAGGAAGTGCGGCCCATGCATTGCCGTTTCACCCCGTGTCCTCATAAGACAGAGAGCGATGAGGTGATGGGTTGTCTTTTCTTGGGCTCAGGGAGAGTGGAGGAGCAGTTTCGCCACCAGGTCGCACTGGCCATGACCCGGCAATACGTTGCCGAGTCCGGCGTTACCTACAATAAACATCTTGTCAAAAAGCTGCTCAGGACGATTGACCGCCTAGCGTCTGACCGCTCAGAGGTCGATAAATTCTGCGAAAAAATAGCCCCGTACAGGTACGTGGACGACACGCTCACGATTTTGAAACATAGGGCGAAGGCGTAGTCCGTTATCCTCGATCCCGAGGGGAAGATAGGCCCCCCCTTTTTTAGAACTTAGGGGCTTCGCCCCAATTGGGATACAGGATGTTGGAATATTGGAGGCCAAAATGGAACATAATGTAAGAAACAACCGGAAAGACCAGCAAAATCATAAAAGGCTGAAAGAGTTCTGCCCTTTTGTTGAAGACCCTCATGATGACTGTTACTGCTTTAACATCATGAATAGCCTGGAGATAAGCCGGGTGATCCACTATTGCGGGAAAAATTTTGAAGAATGTGAGATCTATAAAAGAAATCTTTAGAGAAGCCCCCCATGTCTGAGGCTATTACGGAAGAGAAGGCTGAATATGCTGTTTTGAAACGTTATGAGTCGCTTTTTCATTCCCTTGTTGACTCTTCCCCCGACACGATAGTCATTTATGACCTTTCGGGCGGGGCCACATTCGTCAATCCCGCCTTCACCCGCATCTTCGGATACCAAAAAGAAGAAGTATTAGGAAAACCCATTCCCTATATCCCCGAGTCGAATACAGAGATAACCGAAGCTGAAATTGACGATCTTCTTATCGGAAAACCTGTTTCGGAACGTCAAACCAAGAGATTGACCAAAGACGGTCGAATAATCGACGTGACCATCAGTGCCTCACTTTGCTGGAATAGCCGGGGGGAACCGACCGACTTATTGGTTATCCTTCAGGCTTTGAAGATGGAGGCCGGAGGAGAATTGGCCGGCAGGATTGCCCACGATTTTAATAATCTGTTCCAGGTTATTTTATGTCATGTGGAGATATTGATGATAAATAAACAAGAGGGACATCCGGATTACCGAGCACTGGCGGAGATTATGGCCGTATGCCGAAAGGCCCATGGGCTAATCGGACAATTGCTGAACTTAGGGGCACCGCCCAATTGGCCTCCGGCCCGGAGGGAGAGGCCTACGCCCCGGAGGGAATAATGGTCTGAAAGCCGGTGTTGAGCAAACATAGACAGAGGGAGTGGGTGACCCCCGCCTCTCTCAGGCCGATGGCTATCTGATAAAAAGCGTGTGCCTTGATGAACTCAAAGAAAAGATAGCCGATGTCCTTAGCCGGACATCGGCTGCTCAAGCAAAGAAGGAAGCAAAGTCAGATTTGTCCCAATTTACCGTAGCGCATGGCTTTTACAGAAGCCCTTTAATATGAAACAGCTTTCTCAAAGGATAAGAAAGATCCTGGATAAGGAATAGTCTCGAGTCCCTGATTTGTCCTTTTGCCCAGAAAGTGTTTCAAAAAAACCTTCACATCATCATATTGCGACTTGTTGATGATGGATAGGAATTTCCTTTTTTTGAGCGGCGAAGCCGCGTTACATAAAATCGCGAAGCGATTTTATCAAAGGAGGTATCGTGATGAATAATACTATTGTAGAGGATGATGCGCCGATTCGGAATGTGGTTGAGAAGGCTTTCATTAAGCATGGTTATACGGTCCAGTCGGCCGAGAGCGCGGAGGCGGCTCTGGAGATCTTGAAACAAGAAAACATACAGGTCATGTTTCTGGACCTTAAGCTGCCGGGGATAAGTGGTGTGGACCTCTGCAAACAAATTCGAAAAGACAAACCAATTGCCATCATCTATGCCATAACCGGGTATACTTCACTTTTTGAGCTTGGAGAGTGCCGGGAGGCTGGTTTTGACGATTATTTTGCCAAGCCTGTTGAGCTGGAAATACTTTGGAAGGCGGCTCGGGATGCTTTTGAAAAACTTGGCAGGTGGGAAAAAGAGTAAAGAAGATCGTCATTTTATGAAGGAATAAACGATGGATCAGGCTAAGGTTCTTAACGTAGCCATTGTCGGTGGCGGTCCCGGGTGCAAGGCGATTATGGATATGATATTTGCCGAAAAGCTCACTCAGCTTCGGATGAAGCTCATCGGGGTGGCCTGTACGAATTCGAGGGCCATAGGTTATCTCTATGCTCGTGAAAAGGGGGTTTATACAACAAGGGAGTACCGTGATCTGTACAAGCTCAAAGACCTCAACATGATCATCGAGCTAACGCGTCGTGACAAGATAGCGAATGAAATCGTTCGAACCAAGCCAGACCATGTCCGGTTGATGGACCACGTGGCTGCCAGCCTCTTCTGGGATATCTTTCAGATTGAAGACGAAAGAATTGCCGGGCGAAAAAGTGTGGAGGAGGTGCTGCGGAAAAGCGAGGAGCGGTACCGGCGCATCACCGGGGCTGTGACGGACTACATTTTCACGGTACGCATTAATGATGGACATCCAGTGGAAACCGTCCATGGCCCTGCGTGTGTGGCTGTGACCGGCTATACCCCTGAGGAGTTTGCTTCCGACCCCTACTTATGGATTCGAATGGTGCCTGAGGAAGATCACGCGGCCGTCCAGGAGCAGGCCAGGCGCGTGCTTTTGGGGCAAGACGTGCAGCCCATTGAGCATCGCATCTTGCGAAAAGACCGCGTCATGCGTTGGGTAAGGAACACACTGGTTCCCCATTATGACGCACAAGGCAATCTCCTGTCCTACGATGGCCTGATCAGCGACATCCAGGAGCGCAAGGAGGCGGAA
>JAQYWL010000478.1 GCA_030145035.1 Desulfobacteria bacterium
CAGGCCCTATCGGATAAGCGATTGATCGCCAAACTCAGGTCCGAAAAGGGAAGATGGGTGGATTACGTTATTGAATTTGCCCGTGGAATCGATAACCTCGTAGGGTACCACGACGAACTCTCCCGCCTGAATCGCCCTGCCGTGATAGAACTATCAAAACGTTTGGATTTCTACTTCGACGTGTTCTTGCAGTCTATCAAAAAAGTGAAGATCCATGATTATGTTAAGGAAATCGAAAGGTATAATGACTGCGTTAATAAAGAGGGAAAGCGGGCGGAAAAGGCCTTTTTGTCGGGCGTGCGTAGGAAATACCCTGAATTTGATGCGATCTTTAAGAAAAGCCTCAAGGAAAAGCCCGAACACAAAATTGACCTGATTCAATATCTTGTTGAGCGCTCTGACTTTTTGAAAAAAGATGAAAACGAGTGGATGAAATCGGTTATGGAGGTGGTTCGCAACACATCCGTGTTCTTTCAACCACAAATCCGAACCAAGATCATGAATGAAGGGTGGGCCAGTTACTGGCACGAAAAACTTTTCCTCCAAGATGACCGTATCAAGGGGCACGAGGTGGACTTTGCCCGGGCCCATGCAGGGGTTGCATCATTGCCTCGCGTGGGACTGAACCCTTATGCACTCGGGATGCATCTTTTTCGCTACATTGAGGAAGTCGCTGATAAAGGAAAATATTCCATTGAATTCAAGCGGCTCCTAAATGCTAATAAGCGGGAAAAATTTGATGCAGAAACAGGGCAGGGGCAGGACTTTATTTTTAAAGTCCGCGAAAATTTTTGTGATTTTCTGTTTGTCAACACCTTTGTTGACCAGGATTTTGTTACCCGCAACAAACTGTTTGTTACCGGCAGACGAATGAACCAGGCCAAGATGGTTTGGGAGTTTTATGTCAAGAGCCGGAAAGCAAAAGACTATCGCAAAATGCTGCTGGACACCCTTTATCATCCACCTCATATTGAAATCTATCCGGAAAAAGGCAAGAACAACACCCTCTATCTGGTGCATCGCTTTGAGGAGAAGCCTCTGGTGAAGGAATTTATTGCCAATACTATGATGGGAATTGAATATCTCTGGGGCGGTCCGGTTCAGATGGAAACGAGTGAGGTTATCTCAACTTCCCCCCCAAAAGAAGAGACCAAAGAACCAGAAATCAAATGGCAGCGCGTCTTGTACAGCATGGAAAATCGAAAGCTTTCAAAAAAAAATATCTAATCAGACTACAGAATACTCAGAATGCAGAATGAAAAGATAGCCTGCTGCCTTCTTGAACTTAGGGGCTTCGCTCCAATTGGAGTACCTGCCCGCCATCGCTCTCGCCTGCCCGCTTGTGCCTCGCAATGGCAGGCGGGCTCAGGCGAGGCAGGCGGGTTGGAGTGATGGAGTACTGGAGTGATGGTTTTGGAGGAATAGAAACAATTCTTTCCGCCCCGCCTGCCACCCGCCTGCCGACGCCTGAGACAGCATTCAGCTTATGTGCCGGCATGTCTGGCAATGGCGGGCAGGGCGCCACGCTCGCCGGGTAGCTACAATGCCGGAATACATGGCAATGGCGGGCAGGTTTTGACACCCAGTACTCCAGTACTCCAACACTCCCCGTGAATGGAACAAGTGGGTTGCTACCCTTCGGCCTTGCTCAGGGTGGTGAGCCTGTCGAACCACAAAAGACCTGTAATTGCAATGAGTTGTAGAAATTCCGAGACGTTCAACTAGGGTATGGCCGTACACAAGATAAAAAAGGCAATGCATTATCTCAACCAGCGCTTGAGCCAGTTGGATCAACCCGCCACCATACCCTTTGAGGAATTTCTCATGGTCCTCGCCGCTGAACCCTATGCTGTAGTACGCAATGTTTTCCAGGTGTTTCATGACATGATCAAGGCCTATGTAGGAGAAGGCGTCGATGAATACCCGGATGATCCCGAGTCGATTCATTACGTACACTATGATTGCAGCCGGCTTTTTGTTCAAGGTTCAGACCACCCATTTTTAGCAGACAGACTTTTTGCCAACAGGTTGATAAGTCTTGTTGAAGCCCTGAAGCTCGGTGCACAACAAAACAAGATCTATATCTTTGAAGGTCCTCCCGGCTGTGGGAAGAGTACGTTTTTGAATAACCTGCTCAAGAAGTTTGAAGAATATGCCAATACGGAAAATGGCTTGCGTTTTGAAACGGTTTGGAGATTTGATCGGAAAATATTGGGCAGTTTTCCGGAACATGGGGATATTCCTTTGCTTGAAAAATTGTCTCAATTGGTGAATAGCGCCCCACAAGATGCTAGCCAATCTGATAAAGTAGAAAACAATCCGCATTCAGCCGATTATATGGAGACTCCTTACTCAACCGGTGATTATGTCGAGGTTCCATGCCCCAGTCACGATAATCCCTTATTGATGATTCCCAAACCTCACCGCCGCATGTTTTTCGACGACCTGCTCAAAAATGATGAATTTAAGTGGAAGCTTTTTACCGAAAAAGAATACGAGTGGGTGTTCCGGGACAATCCCTGTACCATATGCAGTACTTTGTATGGGGCACTTTTAAAGAAACTGAAGAGTCCCCAAAAAGTTTTTGAAATGCTGTATGCGCGACCCCACCAGTTCAACAGGCGACTCGGGGAAGGCATCAGCGTTTTCAACCCTGGCGACAGACCCATGCGGCAACATGTCTTGAGCGATGCCATGCTTCAAAGGCGGATAAACGCCCTCTTAACAGACGGCAGCCAGGTTAAATATATTTTTTCCCGATATGCGAAGACCAATAATGGGATATATGCCCTCATGGACATCAAATCCCACAATAAGGATCGTTTGATCGAGCTCCACAACATCATCAGTGAGGGCGTCCACAAGGTGGAAGATATCGAAGAAAACGTGAAATCACTCCTTTTGGCCGTCATGAATCCCGAAGATAAGAAAAATATTGAGAGCTTCCAGTCCTTTTCGGACCGTATTCAATATATCAATATCCCTTACGTTATGGATCTGAGTACAGAGGTAGAGATATACCGAAACATTTTCGGAAAGCACATTGACGAGAGTTTTCTTCCCAGGGTCCTGCACAATTTTGCCAGGGTTATTATCTCATCCCGGCTTAACACAAAGTCGGAAGCCCTGTTGGAATGGATCGGCAAGCCCGAGAAATACCAACTCTATTGCGATGAGAATCTTCAACTCCTAAAGATGGAAATTTACACCGGATATATCCCCACATGGCTTACAGAAGAAGACACAAAAAGATTAACTGCGAAACGGCGACGAAAAATCATTGCTGAATCGGAAAAAGAAGGGGCCCACGGCATTTCCGGACGCGATTCCATAAAAATATTTAATGAGTTCTACTCTACTTATGCCAAGGAAGATAAGCTCATCAACATGTCCGTTTTGTGCAACTTTTTCACCAAAATTCGCAAAGAACTGAGCAAATTGATACCCAAAGGGTTCTTAGATTCACTAGTTCGCATGTACGACTATACGGTTTTACAGGAAGTCAAAGAATCCCTTTACTATTACAATGAGGAACAGATTTCCCGGGAAATACAGAACTACCTGTTTGCCATCAACTTTGAAACAGGGTCTGTCCAGACCTGCAAATACACCGGGGAAAAACTGGAAATTACCGAAGATTTTTTTGAGAGTATTGAGGCTCGTTTGCTGGGTGCAAAGGTAGCCAAAGATAAACGCCTATCATTCCGGGAAGACAGCCAAAAAGAGTATACATCCAAGACATTGACCCAGGAAATCATAGTTGACGGGAAACCCATTACCGAAACAAAGATCTATGAATCAATGCATGATCGATACTTATACAATCTAAAGGAAAAGGTGCTGGATCCGTTTCTTGAAAACGAAAACTTCCGGCGGGCCATCAAGGATTACGACAAGGAGGACTTTAAGACCTACGACAAAAGAATCAGGAACGACGTTACGTATCTGATGAAAAATCTGTGCACCAAGTGCGGCTATGCCGAACAGGGTGCAAAAGAAGTTTGCATCTATGTCATTGACAATGACCTGGCCAAGAAGTTTGCGAATCCTTGAAAAAAAACAGCCCCCGCCGGTTTTTCAGTAGGGCCGTGCAAGGCCGGTCAATAGCATCCGAGGACCCTCAGATAATCGGTTCTTTTTTCGAGTTCATCAAGCACTGGTTTGAAAGCAGGGGATTCAATATCCGCCTCAATATCCACATAGAACATGTACTCCCATGGTTTTCCGTGGATGGGGCGCGATTCGAGTTTTACCAGGTTGATGTCTTTTCCTGCAAAAATCTTCAATGTCTCAAAGAGCGCTCCTGGCCGGTTACCCGTTGAATAGATCAGCGAGGATCTCCGTCTCGGACCGTTTTCAAGTTGCTCCGCAGCTATGACAACAAATCGGGTATAGTTTCTCGGATTGGTTTCGATTCCTTCCTGGATCACCGCCATCCCGTGAATCTTGGCCGCCTCCTCGCCGGCGATGGCTGCATCGCTCTGAAGAGCGCCCTCCTTTATCCGTTTTACAGCCGTTGCTGTGTCCTTGGCCGAAACCAGTTCCCATCCTTGATGCTGCTCCAGAAACTGCCGGCATTGCTGGAATACTTGAGGATGGGAGAACACGCGTTTTATGGTTTCAATCTTTCCCTCTGGATGGGCAATAAGGTGATGCATGATGCGAATCGTGATTTCGCCGATAATCCTCAAGTCATATTCGAGCAGGAGATCGTAGTTCTCGTGTATGCTTCCGGTCAGCGAATTCTCCAAAGGCACCACACCGAAATCGACCTCGCCGCTCTTGACTGCTTCAAAAATTCGCGTGAACGAAGGCGTGGGCACGGCTTTTACCTTGGCCCCAAAATACTGCGTGCAAGCCTTGTGGCTGAAGGTCCCTAACTCTCCCAAGAATGCGGCCCGTCGATCGCCATCCCCCCTGGCCGCACTCATGAGCTCTACGGCTTTAGCTT
This sequence comes from Desulfobacteria bacterium, assembly GCA_030145035.1. Lineage (GTDB taxonomy): Bacteria > Desulfobacterota > Desulfobacteria > Desulfobacterales. The sequence goes on from JAQYWL010000478.1 coordinate 4,952, forward strand.
TGTCCAGATAGCCAAAATCGAGCTGTTTTCCTATGACCGGCGCGATCACGTAAATGTCGCGCATCAACTGCCCAAACTGTTTGGGATAAAGGCTCTGCGGACCGTCTGAAAGGGCCCTGTCCGGATCATGGTGTACCTCGATCATCAAACCATCGGCGCCTGCGGCTATGGCGGCCCGGGCCATAGGACTCACCTTTTCGCGGATGCCGGTGGCGTGGCTCGGATCGATGATCACCGGCAGATGGGTCAGGTTCTTGATCACTGGAATGGCAGAAAGGTCCAGGGTGTTGCGCGTATAGGGTTCAAAGGTGCGAATCCCTCGCTCACAAAGCACAACATGGTCATTTCCCTCAGAAAGGATATATTCTGCCGACATAAGCCATTCTTCGATGGTGGCTGCTAGCCCTCTCTTCAGGAGTACCGGCTTTCCCATTCGACCAACGCACTTTAGAAGTTCGAAGTTTTGCATGTTCCTCGCCCCAACCTGAACTACATCCACATACTTCATCATCATGTCTGCCTGAGCCGGTGAGGTGATCTCAGTGACAATGCCGAGACCGAGTTCCTCCCGTATCTCAGCCAGAATTTTCAGGCCCTCCTCCCCAAGGCCCTGGAAGGAATACGGCGATGTTCTCGGTTTAAAGGCCCCCCCGCGAAAAAGCACTGCACCATACTTTCTGACCTCCTTGGCGATGGCAAGCGCCTGTTCCCTGCTTTCCACCGCACAAGGGCCTGCAATCACTACGATGCGCTCGCCTCCGATTACTACATCCCCTACATTGACCAAGGTGCCTTCCGGATGCATCTTTCGACTGGCCAGTTTAAAAGAGCTGGAAATAGGTATCACCCTATCCACGCCGGGAAGCCGCTGGAAGAAATCAAGGTCCTGGCCTGCCTTTCCAATAGCTCCTATGAGGGGCTGGCCGTGCTCAGACATTTCACGGATGAGATAACCCTCACTGCGAAGTATGCTTCGGATATGGTTTTTCTGTTCCTCTGTTATTTCTTTTTCTAGGACGAGAATCATGATAAAAACTCCTTTCTCAAGTTATACAATCGCTCCGCGATTCTATATAAAAAAAGCCCCGAGCTTTTCTTCTCGGGGCTTCAGTCTTTCTCAATTTTCCAAAACCCCGAGTAGACCGCCTGGTCCACCCGGGGTCTATCACCTTATTGGTTAGACAACCGGGTGGACGCTTCTAAAGCCAAAAAAGAAGCGTCCAAAAAAAATAGCACTCGATTGTCCGGATTCTTTCCCATAGATAGATGACCCTGCAAAAATTACAATTTTTATACCCCGGCTACATAACGCGTGTCAACAACTATTTTTCTAAGCGTTGAAACGCTCAGCTTTTGTGCCAGAAAAAAGTAAAGGGATACCGCCCACGGATATCCCTTTACTTAATGACCCCTTACAGCAAACTTAGAATGTCTTGTCTATGACAGGTACAACCTGTTTCTTACGGGACATGAGGCCGTCAATCCACACCGACTTGTCGCCGATCGTGGTATTAAAAGCCTTCTCCATCTTGGCCTTGTCACCGGCATAATAAAGCTCGGAGCCTTCCTTGATAATATCCGTAGCGACGAAGATGAGCATCTCGTAACCTTCTTTGCCCTTCAAGTCGTTAAGGAAATCCATGACCTCAGACGCCCGATTGTAAACATCATTGATATCTACGACCTCGGTCTGGCCGATGCCAACCTTGTTGCCGGCAAAGTCAAAATCCTTAAAGTCGGCCAGGACAACATCTTTGATCGGCTTATCCGATATATTGGCCTTTGCCTTTTTTACGTCGATGCCAAATGTCTCGATGTCGTCAATGCCCGCTATCTTGGCCAATTCTGCTGCGACGACCTTATCTTCTTCGGTCGTGGTTGGTGACTTGAAAATGACCGTATCAGAAAGGAGCGCACCGAGCAGAAGGCCTGCCATTGCCTTATCCTTGGCCACTTCATCCTTATACAGTTTGGCCAGAATGGTAGCCGTGCTGCCCACCGGCTCCACATGGATGGCGATAGGGTCGGGATAGTTAAAATTCATCTTGTGATGGTCGATAATTTCGACCACCTCCGCCTTGTCTATGTTATCCGGAGCCTGGCTGGCCTCATTGTGATCCACCAGCACCAGCTTCTTGCCCTCGGCGCCACCCAGGTCCCCAGGCACAGGCACCCCAAATTTATCGAGCACAAAGGCTGTTTCTTCGTTGATCGCTCCCTGGGTGACAGGGGTATAGCCCTTTATCTTGGCATAAACGATCGCTGAAACCACGGTATCCGTATCCGGACTCTTGTGACCTACTACGTATACATCGTCTCCCATTTTCTTGCCCTCCTTCATTACATTAAGTTGTTATTATTGAATATTTAGTGAGAACTCGCTTTTTGGAGGGGCCACTATATGTGAAATGGGGTTGTGTGTCAAGGGGAAATTTGCTGATCAAACCTGTTTAATGCTAATATTATTCAATAAATACGATTGCTTATAGAGGTCAAAGAAACCAGGCTTTACCCAAATCTGTTCCGTTTTCTGTCTGGAGGATTTGACCCCGGCAAGATCGCCAGGTTTGGAAAGTCCCACGGTATAGTCATCAACCGTTTTGCAAGATAAAAACGCCGAGGGCTTTTCCGGAATGAAGACAAGATTAGCCTTCTTTTTTGAGCTTCAAGGCCTCCTCATAAACAACCTTCCTGGAAAGGCCATATTTCCTGGCAACCTCTTTTGCCAGGTCCGACAAGGGGCGACCCGTCTCAAGGTGCAACTGCGTAAGGTCTCGCATAAGCGAGTTGCGGTCGAATTCCGCGGCTCGTTCACAGCCTCCCACCAGGAGCGTACATTCACCTTTCAGGGGAGGACGACCTGCCAACACTTTCAGTATGTTGCTCAATGATTCTCTGAGGATTTCCTCATGAACCTTGGTCAGTTCGCGTGCCACCACGGCGTTTCGGTCTCCCATCAGATTGATAATTTCCTGCATCAGACCCAGAAGCCGTTTGGGAGACTCATAGAAAATGAGGGTTCGGGGCTCTCCTTTTAGTCTTTCCAGGAAGTCTTTGCGCTTGGCTGGTTTGCGGGGAACAAATCCTACAAAAACAAAGCTGTCTGTAGGAAGTCCTGATACACTCAATGCGGCAACAAAGGCCGATGCCCCCGGGATCGGGACAACCGGAATGGCTGCCCGGATGGCTGCCCGGACAAGATAATGGCCCGGGTCTGATACAGAAGGGGTGCCTGCATCCGTTACAAGGGCAATGGAGTTTCCGGCCTTGAGTTTTTCGACAAGGCCCGGGGTGCGCTTCTCTTTATTGTGGTCATGGTATGAGAGAAGTGGCGTGGAAACCTCGTAGCGTGTAAGCAGCTTCCTGGTGTGTCTGGTATCTTCGGCCGCGATCAGCCCCACCTCTTTCAGGGTGTGGATGGCTCGCAAGGTGATGTCTTCCATGTGGCCGATAGGCGTGGCTACCACAAAGAGTGTACCGGGGGCGGCGGAAGAACTTAGGGGCTTCGCCCCCCTTCGACTTTGCTCAGGGTGGTGAGCTTGCCCTTCGACCTTGCTCAGGGCGGTGAGCCCGTCGAACCGTCGAACCACAATTGGAGTACCTGCCCGCCATCGCTCCCGCCTGCCCGCTTGTGCCTCGCAATGGCAGGCGGGCTCAGGCGAGGCAGGCGGGTTGGAGTGATGGAGTACTGGAGTGATGGGCATGTTTGTTATTCGAGACATCAGTAGGCAAGGTCAAAGGCATTCTTGATGATTTCAACGTCCGGGTCGCCTGGCAGCAGGCGGATGGCCACGACATCAAAGCGGGCCTTCTTCCCCATCTGCTCAGTCTCTTTCAGGTATTTGAGGGCCACCATCGATATCTTACGCTGCTTTCGGGGTGTCACGGCCCACTTGGGTCCTCCAAAGTCACCTGTTCGTCGGGCCTTTACTTCGACAAAGGCAAGTACACGACCGTCTCGGGCGATGATATCGATCTCGCCCAATTTACAACGATAGTTTTGTTCAATAATCTCATATCCTTTTTTCTTCAAAAATCTCACAGCAATGGATTCACCGCTTTCCCCGGTGTGGCGCCTCCCATCATTGGCCGGGCCTTCTGGTTTTTGAATACACTTTCCAAACATATACGCCGCCAGTCTCAAGTTACGGTCTGTTTCGTGCTTACTCGTTTGGAGTTGATCCGTAAGGATTTTATTCCCACCGTTAAATAAAAGGCTTACGCCTGCCCGCCATTGCCTGGGGTGCTCGCATTTTTGCTACCCGGCGAGCGTGGTGCTGGCAGGCGGGCCTTAACTCCTGTGCTGTTGGTACTTACTCCCTACCGATATAAGCAAAAGCGGGTTAACCAAATGTTTACTTCACGTCAAATCCGCAATCCACAATCTAAAATCTAAAATTCTATAGGAACTCTTTAACACCGCGGAAGGTTTTCCTGTGAATCGAGCAATATCCAAAAGTGCGAATCGCAGCACGGTGCTCTTCAGTGCCGTACCCTTTATTCTTGCCAAAGCCAAATTCCGGAAACTCCTCGTCATAAAGGGCCATGAGTCGATCCCGAGTCACCTTGGCAATGACAGACGCCGCCGCAATGCACAGGCACCGACTGTCACCATGCTTGATGACCTGCTGTGGGACCGGAGATCTAATTGGAAAGGTACCGTCAACCAGCAAGTAATCCGGGGTTGGTCTAAGATTATCCACTGCCATGCGCATGGACAAGAGGGAAGCCCGAAGGATATTGATCCGGTCTATTTCTGCCGGATCAACAATCCCTATCCCTATAGAGACTGCCTGCTCGTAGATCGCATCAAAAAACTGTTCTCGCCTTTGGGGGCTCAATCTCTTGGAATCATCAAGATGGGGGAGATAAAACTCTTGAGGGAGGATGACTGCTGAGGCCACTACCGGACCGGCCAGAGGGCCCCTTCCGGCTTCGTCGATGCCGGCTATTTTTGAATACCCCTGTTTTCGGGCTTGTTTTTCAAACTGGTCAGGATTGGTGTCCACGATTCATGATCCAAAAAAATTGACGATTTTCGATTGAAGATTGACTATTTGAGGAAGGAAATCTTGATTCTTGAATAGTAGCATTATAGTTTTTTGAAGACAGTTAGGCTCGCTTTTTCAATAGGCTAAATTGATACCTTGAATATTCAATCCATTTCTTAGGTAACCGGTTGGGCTCGCATAAATTGTGCCGATCTGGGAAACAGTCTGTTCGGAACTAGTGCGGGCGCAGTTCCTTGATCCTGGCCGCTTTGCCTCTGCGTTTTCTGAGGTAATAGAGACGCGAGCGACGAACCCGGCCACGAGAAACAACCTCGATTTTCTCGATGTTGGGGGAATACAGGGGGAAAATGCGCTCCACCCCGATCCCGTAGGAGACTTTGCGCACCGTGAATGTGGAATTCGTGGTTCCTTTGCGCTTCCTGATGACAGCCCCTTTAAAGACCTGAATCCGCTCCTTGTCCCCTTCTTTGATCTTAACATGCACCCTTACCGTATCGCCGGGTTTGAAATACGGCAGGTCAAATCGCATTTGTTCCTTTTCAATTGCCTTGATAGCTTCCATGTCTTCCTCCAAGTCATAAAATCGCTGCGCGATTTAGCATCCTTCATTCCTCGGTTTACACTTTTCAAGAATGCGGGCGCCAAGAGATAAATTCTTTTGTTCCTACTTTTTGGTGTCAGGTGTCAGGTGTCAGGTGCAAGAAACGCAAGACCTGCCCGCCATTGCCGTGTATGCGGGCATTGTAACCTCGCTGTGACGCAGGCGTTGGCAGGC
>JAQYWL010000077.1 GCA_030145035.1 Desulfobacteria bacterium
AGGGGAAATTAATTGAGTTTCCAAATTTCTGAAAGAAATAGAACCAATCTTTACAAAAAGTTTCCTCAAGTCCATGGCCCAAACCGGGACTATAGGCTTAGTAGATTAATTTAGGCACGTAGCGCCCCTGGCCCAGACCGGGATGATGGGGACGGACATCAATGCTAAAGCTGTCGCGCCAGGGCGGGCAGGGCGGGCAGGGCGGGCTTTAGGCACTTCAAATTTTAGGCACTTTTGGTTCCGGCTTGTCCGGGTTAGGGGTTAGGATGCTATCCTGCTTACCCCGTGAACGGTTACCACGTTTTCGGGACGGCCTGTCACTGATCCAGAATCTCTCTTATTTTTCCAGATAGTTCTTTCACACCAAACGGTTTTTGTATGAAACCATCACAACCACGATCCAGTATCTCACTTGCCTGGCCTTCTATACTGTATCCGGTTGAAAGAAGCACTTTTATATTGGGGTTGATTTCCTTCATTGTGTCGTAGACCTCACCACCGGCCATGTCGGGCATGATCATGTCGAGGATGACCAGATCAATATCATTTTTGTTTGCTTTATAGATCTCAACGGCCTCTCTGCCACCTTTGGCCAACAATACTTTATAGCCCATTGCACGTAGCATCTCCTCGCCAACTTCAAGAATCATCTCCTCGTCGTCTACAACAAGAACAGTCTCTGTACCCTTTAATATCTCTTCAGGCACCTTCTTCTCTTTTGCGACAGTTTTCTCGACCTTTTTTTCCAATGCCCGCAGACAAATGGTGAAAGTGGTTCCATGCCCTTTGCTGGAATCAACGTCAATGTATCCACCATGACCCTCGATGATACCATAGGCCGAAGACAGACCAAGGCCGGTGGCACCGCCCGTCTCCCTGGTGGTAAAGAACGGCTCAAAGATGCGCTCCATGGTCTTCTCGTCCATGCCCGCTCCTGTGTCAGCGACGGTTAACATGACGTAGTTGCCCGGTTTTGGATCATACAACTTGCCCTCCATATCCTTGTGGGTCACATTCCTGGTTTTCAATAACAGATCCCCTCCACCGGGCATGGCATGTGCAGCGTTCACATATAGGTTCGACAAGACCTGCTCAATCTGGCCTCGATCCGCCTTTATGGCAAAAAGGTCATCGGCAAGCTCTCGATGAATCGTAGTCTCCTTTCTGGTTCTGCCAAAGGCCTCAGAGGTCTCTTCTAATAGCTGGTTCAGGTTGAGGGGTTTGACCTCGTATCTTCCCTTTCCGGCATACCCAAGAAGCTGTGCGCTCAACTTCGATCCACCTTGAGCCTGCTTTTCGATGCTCTTTAGATTCTCATAATGTGGATGCGTGGCATCAATGTTGAACAGCATCAAAGATGCATTGCCCTCTATAACCGAAAGCAGGTTGTTAAAATCATTTGCAATGCCGCCTGCGAGAGCACCAATTGCCTTCATCTTCTGAGCTTGTTGAAGTTGGGCCTCAAGTCTCTTTTTTTCTTCCTCCGCTCGTTTGCGCTCTGTGGTCACTTGAAAATATACTGTGATGCCATTTTTTTGGGGATAGACTCTAACTTCATACCAGTTTTCATAGGGTTTCACATCAAAGTATGTTTCGAAGGACAGGAAAATTTTTTCATTCACCCCCGCAGTAAATTTATCTTCGAAAATTGATCCCTTGATCTCCGGGAAAGCTTCGAAAAAGTCGTGCCCGAGAACCTCCCAACTTTTTCGGCCTAATAGTCGCTCCGCTGCCCTATTGAAATAGGTGACAACGAACCGGTCATCCAGTGAGAAGAAGCCGTCACCAATACTTTCAACCATATCGAGCATGGCAATGTTCGATTGCTCCAAGGAGTCCTTTGCACGCTTGCGCTCTGTAATATCTTCTACAAAACCTTCCAGATATCGAATAGATCCGTCATTATTTCGCGCAACTCGCAGATGCAAATTGCCGATAAAGACTGTTCCGTCTCTGCGAACATAATGATTTTCGAAATTGAGCAGACGGTTCTGTTTTAAGATCATATCAACGAGCTTCTTCCACAGTTCAGGTTGGACATCCACTTGTTTTGCTGTGTCAGTAACAGAAGCAATAACATCGGCAGGAGATTCGTAGCCAAATATTTGAGCATAAGCTTTGTTCACATTCAAGACCTTGCCTTCGACCGTGGATTGGAACATGCCGATCGGTGCGTTCTCAAACAGGTCACGATATTTCGCTTCGGGGTCTCGTACCATCTCCTCCGCCCGCTGCCGCTCAAGAACCTCTTTCTCTAATTTTTTGCACCTTTGTTCCAGTCCTTCGTAAGTTGGTTTCTTAGCCATAGAACAATTCCTTTCCATCGACCTCAGCAACACAAAAGGCTCCACGCACACGTGTCTTTGACACAATGCATGGAGCCTTTGTCAGTCCCATAAGGTCTTCCTACCAAAGCCTGTTATTTCCTAAGCGGATTTTTTAACGTCTCGGAATTTCTACAACCTATTGAAATGGTAGATATTTATAGACGCTATTGCAAATTCGATCATTCCATTTTTCCAATTGCGGCCTCCGGCCCGTAGGGCCTACGCCCCGGAGGGAGCGGAGCGGAGCTAAGTTCGTGGTCTCTTATACATTCAATGGCTGTAAATTGTCAATCTGGGTCCATTCCGGGACACAGGGCATTCAAAAAACACAAGTAACCGTTCACGGGATGGCATGCTTCTTTACACTCCGATGTCTCCAACCCTGGTTTGGGCTGTCTGGATAAGGGTGATTCTTTCGGCCAATCAGCTTGTCCAAAAGCCGAAAACATGATATCGACTTGAAAAGATTGCTGATATTTAGTAAAATTTCTCTCTGGTCCGTATCTCTATGGTGAAATAAGAGAACATTTGCGCCATGGACCAGAGGGCTACCGCCTGCCTTTGAGGAATGACGGTGAAGATTATCAGAGCTGCGATCATACAGTTCGATATTCGCAGGGGTGAGCTTGAATGGAATCTAGCGGTGGCCAAACAGCGCATTGCTAGCCTTGCAAAGCAGGGTGCTCGGCTCGTTTTGCTCCCGGAGATGTGGTCAACCGGTTTTGCAAATGATCGCCTGAAGGAGCTGTCTGAGACAACACCAAGGGTTCTTGAAGATTTGTCCGTGGTAGCAAAAAAGCTGCGTTTGACGGTTATTGGGTCTTTGCCTGAAAAGAGAAAGGACGGGTTCTCCAACACCGCCTATGTTGTGGACAGGGACGGATCTGTTGCAGGCATCTATCGGAAAGTTCATCTTTTTTCTCCAACCGCAGAAGACCGGTATTTTGAACCGGGCCGAAAGGCTGTGGTTTGCCAGACCTCCCTTGGTCCCATAGGTCTGATGATATGCTATGATCTGAGATTCCCGGAGCTCTGCCGGTCTCTTACGCTGGGTGGTGCGAAAATGGTGGCCGTCTTGGCCGAATGGCCGGCTGAGCGTGTGGCCCACTGGAAAGTACTTCTCAAGGCCCGGGCAATTGAAAATCAGCTTTTTGTCCTTGGGGCAAACCGATGCGGGCAAGATGGCGGCCTGGTCTATGCAGGTCATTCCCGTATTATATCCCCCTACGGGGAAGTTATGGCAAGTGCCGGAAAACGGCCAGCTACCCTTTCAGCTGCCGTCGATTTAAGTTTAGTTGAACAAACCAGAAAACAGATTCCATGTTTACAGGAGAGGATGCCTGAAGCCTATCGGAGCAGCAAATATGAATAGTATACCCAACTCCTGTGAAAAAATCCGAATATCGAATATCGAAATTTGGCATCCTTCATTCATTCCTCGGTTTACACTTTTCAAGAATGCGGGCGCCAAGAGATAAATTCTTTTGTTCGTACTTTTTGGTGTCAGGTGTCAGGTGTCAGGAACTGAAAAAGCAAGACCTGAAACCTGAAACCTGAACACTGGTCAATAGGTGTAAACTACTTTATGGCGAGAATCAAGGATGCCAAAATGTTTATTGTTTGCTTGAGGTCGAAGGCCATGGTCATTAGTGGGTAAATTATTTGTTGTGAGATACCTATGGGTAAAAAGATCTTCCAGCGTGAAGACCTGAAAGACAAGGTACAGGCCCTCAAAAAGGCGGGCAAGAAAATCGTTTTCACCAATGGCTGCTTTGACTTTCTTCATATAGGCCATGTTCGGTATTTGAAGGCGGCCAGGGCCGAGGGGGATGTCCTTGTGGTGGGCGTAAACTCTGACCACTCCGTTCGCAAGATCAAAGGGCCAAGACGCCCGGTTGTGCCTGAGAATGAGCGTGCCGAAGTTCTGGCATCTCTGGCCTGCGTTGAGTTTGTGACACTCTTTGACGAGCCGGACCCTCTGGTTACTATCCGCCTCCTGATGCCGGATGTCCTGGTCAAAGGGGCGGACTGGGAAGAGGATGCCATTGTGGGAAGAGATGTTGTAGAGGCAAAGGGTGGGCGCGTGGTTCGTATCCCGTTGACAGAGGGTGCCTCTACCAGCAGAATCATTGAGAAAATCTTGGCCAATTACAGGGGGTGAACGAAAGCAAGTGATCACGGGAGATATTTTGTCTCTCACAGAGCCCGCAGAGCCACAGAGTTTTTGAGTCCCGCAAGGCGGGAAGAGGGGAAATCTGCTAAGACTGCCATCTCGCTACCGCGGGAGATCTTGACAAGACGAACAGGAGATTAGCACGACCATAAATGCTCCGCCTCCGGCGGACTGATCGTTTGGCCTGATTTTTCCTCCCTGCCCCGTTAAATGCGTAGCCTATTTAACTGGGGTCAATAAATCAGGCCAAGGAAAAATTGTCTCAGTGATCTCTGCGGGCTCGAGCGACTGAAAGGAGCGGGCGAGATATTTGGTTCCGGGGAAGATTACCTTCTGAACAAGTAGAAAAGAAGTGTCAGGATAATGCTGATGATAATGCACGTAGTGACGGGAAAGTAGAATCGGAAGTTGTCTTTCTTGATCAGAATGTCTCCAGGCAGATCCCCAAGCCACGGGATCTTTGGCGTCAGGACGAATAGAATTCCGATGCCGGCTATGACAAGCCCTATGATGATGAGAACTTTTCCAAGGCTAAACAGTGGATTCATGGTGAAGATGCCAAATCTCAGATGTCATTTGGTCGTTGAAGAATATTAAGGTTTGGTGAAATTGTCAAGCCGATATAAGGGTTGAATGTGACTGTATATCTCTCGCAGAGCCCGCAGAGCCACAGAGTTTTTGAGTCCCGCAAGGCGGGAAGAGGGGAAATCTGCTAAGACTGCCATCTCGCTACCGCGGGAGATCTTGACAAGACGAACAGGAGATTAGCAC
>JAQYWL010000177.1 GCA_030145035.1 Desulfobacteria bacterium
AAAGCACGAAAGGGACAAACAGTAGTTTGAAAAATGACAAATGCTAAAGCTCAAATAATGCAATGTGCTGAAATTCAGGGTAAGAAAACTTTGGTAATTTGTCATTGGGATTTGATTTGTCATTCGGTTTTTTGTATTTGAAATTATCTCGTTTCGTGTTTTCGCACTTTCGTGTTTTCGTGATTAATTCTTTTATTGTCAAACCTTTTTGGTTCCGGGTTGTCCGGGTTACGGTCTATAGGGCAAGTTTTTGTAAGTTATGAAATTACAAGTTCCAGGATTTGTTGCCGGTGCTGTTGCTGCCGGGCTAAAAAAGGACGGAAAAAATGATCTGGGCATAATCTTCTCTGAGGTGCCTGCCTGTGCAGCCGGGGTTTTCACGACCAATCAGGTACAGGCAGCCCCGGTGCTCCTTGACAAAGAGCGGATCAAATCCGGGCGTTGTCAGGCCATTGTAGCAAACAGCGGCAACGCCAATGCCTGTACGGGCAAACAAGGCATCGAAGATGCCGAGGCTGTGGCACGTGCAGCAGCTACAGCCCTCAGGATACCTGAGGAGTTGGTGCTGGTCGCATCCACAGGCGTCATTGGGCAAGCTTTGAACGTTTCTGCCATTGAAGCTGCCATGCCGAAGCTTGCCGGCCAGATCAGCCCCACGGGACTTTATGACCTCGCCCAGGCTATCATGACTACCGATACCTTTCCCAAGACCGCTTCAAAACAAGGTCGTATCAGTGACAAGACCTTTACCGTAGCTGCTGTGGCCAAAGGGGCCGGGATGATTCTACCGGATATGGCTACCATGCTCTGTTTTGTTTGCACAGACATCGGAGCGGAGCCGGATCTCCTAAGACAGGCCCTAAAGGATGCGGTAGCCGTATCGTTTAACACTATCACGGTCGATGGGGACACCAGCACCAATGACACAGTCCTTGTCCTTGCCAACGGCCTGTCCGGTCTAAACCTGAAAGTGGCTGCGTGCGCCGCAACTTTTCAGAAAACCTTGAATGAGGCTCTCTTCACACTTGCCCTACAGATCGTCCAGGATGGCGAGGGGGCTACCAAACTGGTGAGCATCCGGGTGAAACAAGCATCAAATCAAGGCGATGCCAGGCAGGTGGCTTACACAGTTGCCAACTCCCCCCTGGTAAAGACAGCCCTCTTTGGAGAGGACGCCAACTGGGGCCGCATCATGGCCGCTGTAGGCCGGGCTGGTGTGCGGATTAATCCGGATACGATCGACATCTATTTTGACGATGTATGCATGGTGAAAAACGGGCAGGGCTGTGGCCGTGAGGCCGAGGCGGCCGCTATTAGAGCCTTAAAGACCGATCGCTTCTCGATTACTATTGATCTGAAGCTGGGCAGCGAAGGTGCAACTGTCCATACCTGCGATCTTTCCACTGATTACGTGAGGATCAATGCCAATTACCGGTCATAGGCCACCAGGGGTCAAATCTTTAATCTTGACAAATCTTGGTCTCGTTGGGTTTGGTGAATGCAAAAAGGATTTGTCAAGATTAAAGATTTGACCCCTTAGCCCCTTAGCCTTTTACACCGAGGTGGAGGTGGGTGATTCCCAGGGTGAGGGCATATCTTTCCACTTTATTAAGCCCGGCTTTTTCCATCAATTTGGCCAGGTCGTCCGGGGCGGGAAAATTCATGATCGAGTCCCCTAAATAATGATAGGCTCCGGGATCAGGGGAAAAGGCCCGCGCCAGGCGGGGCAATATTCGATTCAGATAAACATGATAAACCTTTCGGAAGAGCCCGTTGCGGGGAGAGGTCATCTCCAGCACCATCACCTGACCGCCGGGTACGACGACCCGGACCATCTCTTTGATCGCACCGATCTTGTTCGGGATATTCCGGATGCCAAAGGCGATTGCGGCCACATCGAAACAAGCGTCGGAAAAGGGCAAGTGCAAGGCATCGCCACGCAGCATCTTTACCCTGTCTGACAGATGCTTCCTCTCGATCTTTACCCGACCGACATCCATCATTTCCTGCACAAAGTCCAGCCCTGTTATCCGGGTGCGCGAATGTTCGCGGGCAACACTGATAGCCAGGTCTGCTGTGCCGGTGGCCACATCCAGCATCCGGTAAGTTTTCCCGAAACGCATTTTTTCCACCGAAAAACTGCGCCAGGCTATATCTCGTCGCAAGCTCAGGAAATGGTTCAAGAAATCGTACTTTTTAGTAATGGTCCCAAAGATTTCTTTCACCATTTCAATACGCTCGGTGTCCGTGACTTCCGTGACCCGACGGTATTTTTTTCCTACCGGTTTTTCCATGATTTCTTTAGCGCAACTCGATAGTATAGGAATTTCCTTTTTTTAAGCGGCGTAGCCGCGTTATATAAAATCGCGAAGCGATTTTATAACTCGATCTCTGTAGCTTCCTCTTTCGGAGGCTTCTCGGGTTCCCTCCGGGTCAGCTCTACCATCTTGACACCGTACCGATCTGCCTCAACCACGTGCACGGTGAGGTCCCCGTCAGTAAAGGTCTCCCCTTTCCGTGGAATCCGGCCAAGACGATGGAGGACGTATCCGCCCACCGTCTCGAACCCCTTCTTGCGAATCGCAAATCCGGTCTCATCATTCAAGTCGTCGATATCGGTTATGGCTCTTACTCGAAAGTGCCCCGGACCCTTTTTCTGGATCTCTGGCGTGGCATCTTCGTGCTCATCAGAAAGCTCACCGAAGATCTCTTCGATGATGTCCTCAAGCGCTACAATCCCAATGCACGCCCCGAACTCGTTTACGACCACTGCCAGGCTCTCGCGGGCCCGCTGCATCTCGAGGAAGAGCTTATCGATACCCTTCGTGTCAGGGACCAGGCGGGCCGGTCGCATGTAGGGACGGATGAAAGTCTTCCTATGCTTGTCGTAGAGCACGTCGAACACATTCACCAGCCCCACGATCTGATCGACCCGTTCCCGATAGACCGGAGTGCGCGTATGTCCCCCCTCACGCGCAAGTGCAATCAGCTCCTTAGTCTGCGCTGTCTCCGAAAGAAGTGCAACTTCCGAGATAGGGACCATGACCTCGCGAACAATCGTGGTCGCATAGTCGAGCGTGGACTCCAGCATCTCCTGCTCCTGTCGCCCGAGCCCGCCCTTCTCAACCGATTCCTCCAGGATAAGTTTAATCTCTTCACGTGTCGTGTAGAGGCTCTTGCGACTGCTCCGGAAAAGCCAAAAGACAACGTTGGTCAAAACCTGGACAGGAAAGGTGATTGGTGCCAGGACCCACGAGAGAACCTTCCAGAGAGCCGCAGCCTTGACCAGCATCCGGTCGGCATGGTGTCGGAAGTAAGCTTTTGGCACGATCTCGCTGATCACAAGAAGCACACAGGTCATGACCACTGTGGCCGCGATAGCTCCCAGCGAGCCGACCCAGCGCTGAAAACTGACTGTAGCAATGGCGGCACCCGCTATATTAAAGACGTTTGTCACGATGAGCATGGCCGTCAGGATACGCTCTCTTTGGTTGAGTATTTCCAGCGCAAGCCTGGCACTGCGCAGACCTTCGTTGGCCATGTGCTGGAGCCGTGTCCGACTCGCCGATACAAGAGCGGTCTCCGAGCCTGAGCTAAAACCCGAGCCCAGAATGCAGAAAAGGAGCATGATGAGCTCAAGCGTCATTCGCTGCCCCCTTTGCCTCATCAAGCCGTTTCACCCGACAACTCACGATTCGTCTCCGCATAGACTCCACTACAGTAAAATGCGCACCATTTCGATCAATAGTCCGTCCCCGCGCAGGAATCTCTCCGAACTCGTCACACAGATATCCGTTCAGCGTCACCGACTCGCCCTCGGGAAGTTTCAAGCCGCACGCCTCATTAACGTCTTCGATGGGGGCGCGGCAGAGCACGAGCCACTCGCCCGGGCCAACGGGCCGAATGAGTTCCTCCGCCTTCTGGTACTCGTCATAGATTTCACCGACAATCTCCTCGACGAGATCCTCCATGGCCACAATCCCGGAGGTCACGCCGTACTCGTTCACAATCGCTGCCATGTTGAGAAGATTCCTTTGCATGTAACGAAAAACCCGGTGAACCCTTGCACCTTCCGGAAAGATGGCAACCGGTTTGACGAGTTTGCGTATCTCGCGGTCTGGATTGAGGAAAAACTCTTTCGTGCTTATGAAGCCGACGATGTGATCAATGCTCTCCTCGTAGATCGGGATCCGCGAATGGCGGGCTTCAATCATCGCCTGCTCCAACGCCTCACGCGGGATGTCCAAAGGAGCAGCCACAATATCCACGCGAGGCGTCATGATCTCCTCGGCCGTTGTCTCCGAGAAGCGCATGATGTTGCGTGCGATGCGCCTCTCTTCGGCCGTGATCGTCTCTTTGCGGCCGGCTTCCTCGAACAGCACATCCAGCTCCGATGGACTGAGGCCACCGCCTGCTTCCTCGGGGACTTTGAGTACCCGTAAAATCCCACGGGCTGAACGGTCAAATATTCTTACCACCGGGCCGGAGAGCTTTGCGAAAAAGTGGAGCGGCTTAATTGCGGCACGCGACAAAGGTGTTGCCTGATTTACTGCGATTGACTTGGGAATGATGTCGCCAATGAAAAGCACCAGAAGAGAGTCCACCACAATGGCTGCCATAAGGCTGTGGGTCACGAGGAGCCTCTGGAACAGAAGAGTTGCTGTTGCCGATGTGGCCACATTGATGAGCGTGTTTCCAAAGAGGATCGTTGAAAGTAACTCACGAGGCCGCTGCAACGCCCTTGCAATAAGCTGCGAGCGGACCGATTTGTCCTCCTTGAGACGACGGCGCTCAATGCGGTTCAAGGAAAAGAGCGCTGTCTCTGTTCCAGAGAAGCAGCCTGAACAAATGAGCAGGAAGATCAGGAGTGTCAGCAGAAGTATCTCAATCGACGAGGGGTCGCCCAACAAAACCTCCAGTCATAAAATCGCTACGCGATTTTATATAATTATTTCTTTTCCATTGCCTGAACAAGCTTTTTTAGATCCTCGGTACGATCCTTGTGAGTAATCAGGGTT
>JAQYWL010000164.1 GCA_030145035.1 Desulfobacteria bacterium
AATGACCGAATTTCTAAATCTCAAATGACCGAAACATAAGAAATCGTATTCCACAAAAAAACCGCGCTGTTTGAACATTTGGAAATTCGAGTTTTGAATTTGTTTCGGCCTGCCCTGGCGCGACATCCCCAGATGATTTTGGTGCCCATGTAGTCCAGGTCTGGGCCAGGGATTTCGACATTCGATATTCGGATTTATTTTCTGCCAGAAAAAAACACAAATTCTAGAACTAAGGAACTAAGAAGGGCCATGAGAATAGAGCGGTATGTCATGAAAAAGTGTGTGTTTACCGTGTTGATTGTCTTTCTTTCCACGCAGGTGGCCCTTGGGGCCGTTAGACGAATCAGCAAAGACAGCAAGGCCTGCATTGAGTGTCACGCGTCAGTGCATCCGGGGATTGTAGCGGCCTGGGAAAGGAGCCGTCTGGCCAAAGTCACTCCTATGGCTGCAAAGAGTATGATTCAAAAAAAGCGGAGGGTTTCATTTGAGAGTGTGCCCACCAAACTGGGCCGTGTGGTCGTTGGCTGTGCGGAGTGTCATACCATGAACCCTGAAAAACATCAGGATACCTTTGAGCACAATGGCTATCAAGTCCATGTGGTGGTGACGCCCGAGGATTGTGCAACTTGCCATCCCCTTGAGGTGGAACAATATAGCAAGAACCTCATGTCCCATGCCTATGGAAACCTTCAGAACAACCCGGTTTACCGTGCCCTGGTCGACTCAGTAAATGGCATCCAGTCCTTTCGGGGTGCGAAGACAACCAGTAGGGCACCTGATGATGAGGCCGATGCTGATTCCTGTTTTTACTGCCACGGCACAGTCATTGAGGTCAAGGGCATGGAGACCAGGGACACGGCCGAGGGGGAGATGACATTTCCCATCCTTTCGGGCTGGCCCAACCAGGGTGTTGGGCGAATCAATCCGGATGGGAGCAAGGGATCATGTACTGCGTGCCACACTCGCCATCAATTTTCGATCGAAATGGCAAGAAAGCCATATACCTGCGCCGAATGCCACAAAGGTCCCGATGTGCCGGCATATAAAGTGTATACGGTCAGCAAACACGGAAACATTTTTTCTGCGATGGGCAAGGACAAGACATGGGATTTTGACAACGTTCCTTGGACCGTGGGAAAAGATTTTACAGCACCCACCTGCGCCGTCTGCCACGTCAGTCTTGTGGTCTCTGAACAAGGAGGGGTGGTAACGGAACGGACCCACCAGATGAACGATCGCCTCTCGTGGAGGATATTCGGGTTGATTTACGCCCATGCTCATCCAAAATCTCCGGATACGACCATTATCAAGAACAAAGCCGGATTGCCTTTGCCGACAGAACTGACCGGAGAACCGGTCGCCAAGTATCTGATTGACTCGAAGGAGCAGAAAAAGAGGGGAAAGGCTATGAAAAAGGTTTGTCTTGCCTGCCACAGCCAGGGGTGGGTCGATCGACAGTTTGCCCGCTTTGAAAACACCGTCAAGACCACAAACGAGATGACCCTGACCGCCACAAAGATTCTCCTTTCCGCCTGGGAAAAGGGGGCGGCCAGAGGCCTTGCCCAGAAGGACAGCATCTTCAATGAGGCCATTGAGAAAAAGTGGGTGGAGCAGTGGCTCTTCTACGCCAATTCGACTCGTTTTGCTTCTGCCATGGCAGGGGCTGACTATGGTGCCTTTGCTAACGGTCGCTGGTACATGTCCAAGAACATCCAGGAAATGATTGACTGGTTGGAATTTAAGCTGAAGGAGAGGAAGTAATTCCGAATCAACTAACATCAGCACCAAATGTAAGAGCGCTACCTTGTGCCGGTCTATGAAAGGGGGTGGTTTGGACTGCAACGGGCAGGCTCATGCAATCTTTAGGCTATTTCAAGCAGAGGAGGACAAGACCATGCATGACAAGAAAGAATTGTGCGAAAAGATCAGATCAATCTATCCGGACATCGGCCAATGCGGCATAGATGTTAATGTAGACTATGATGAGGGAAAAAAGGCCTGGGTTGTGGACCTGAAAAAGGACAAACACGAGCTTAAGACCCACCTTGAACCTGCGGAAGCCGATGACTGTATGGAAGGCAAACAGTGCGTTTCCCTTGGCCTCCAAATTGGACAGCTGAGGGCCAACATCGAGAGAATGCCAAATTGACAAACTGTTAGCGGAGTATCCAAAGAGTGACTCCGCACCTGAAGCCATCTATCTTCTGGGTGTATGCCGTTACACGAGCACACACGATGCAAAGCCTCTCAAGGAAGCATACGAAAAGCTAAGTGCTGAGTACCCTTCGAGCGAGTGGACGAAGCGTGCCTATCCCTATCGGCTTTTGTAAGTCTAAAAGGGCAACAGAACACGACATTGATGTTGGACACCGTCAGTGGGGATATCACCAACGCAAAAGAGGAGGGAATGAAAATGAAAAGACTACTTGTGGCACTTGTGGTCCTGGGCCCGTGGGTCGCTCTTACCGCTCCCGCTGAAGTGACTTGAGACGTTCATCTCAAGTGCACTTTGTATCCGAGTTCTTTTGCATAAGGACCCAGGTCAAGAGAGAATTAGCAAGGGGTTAAGCTATTAATGAGTAGGAGGTCGCT
>JAQYWL010000043.1 GCA_030145035.1 Desulfobacteria bacterium
GCATTGTTGGCGTATACTGAAGCCCGGCATCCAGATGAGCCCTTTGAGCCCTTTATGAGCCATTCTTTGCCGTCAGCCTCTTTCTTCCAACAACTTCCTCGTTCTCTTCAATTCCTCCGCAATCAGCTTCTCGTCAGGGAGCACGGTGCGGTATTCGGAGGCGAGGACCTTGTTCGGCAAGCCTTCCAAGGCGTATTTCGCCATGGCAGAGCCTTTCCGAGCACAGAGGATGAGTCCTACTGGAGGGTTCTCGTCGGGATGAGTCCAGCGCTCGCGGGCGTAGTTTAGATACATATGCATCTGGCCTGCGTCGGCGTGAGTGAGTTTTCCGATTTTGAGGTCTATCACCACAAGGCAACGCAGTCTACGGTGAAAGAAGACCAAGTCAACCCGGTACCATTCATCGTCAATACGTAATCGTTTTTGTCGGCCGACAAAGGTGAAGTCGCCACCGAGTTCCAGTAGAAAGTGCTCTAGGTGCAGGATCAGGGCTTCTTCGAGATCGCTTTCCGAGTATTCGTCTTTCAGGCTCAGGAACTCCAGAACATAGGGATCTTTGATCTGCTCTTCCGGGGTAACGGCGTCCTGCGGTTTCGGCTTCGCGCCCCTTGTCAACATAGCGGCTTTGTTCTTTGAGAGAGCGGTTCGTTCGTAGAATTGGGACTCGATCTGCCGGTCAAGCTGGCGCACGGACCAGCCGCCACGTAGCGCTTCTTCCTCGTAGAAAGCGCGGGCCTGCTTACTCTTTAGGGAGAGGAGTCGAACATAGGCAGACCAAGGCAGTGAGAAACGGTCTTGAAGGGCATCCAGAGTGAATTTGCTAGACGGCGTCTAGCGTTTTCCGGATTTGCCAGACACTGTCTGGCAAATCTCTGTGGGGGGATAGGCCCGATAGAACTGCCGCATTTGCTGCAGATTCTGGCGTGAGAAGCCCCGGCCAAACTTGCTTGTAAGGTCAGCGGACAGCTTTTTCAGGAGGGCCTCGCCGTAGCCTGCCCGGCGGCGGCCGGACTGCTCGTTCTCGACAATCCTCCGACCCATTTCCCAGTATGTGGCGGTAATGATCGCATTGACGGTACGGGCTGAGACCCGCCGTGCTTCTTCAATAAGAGACACCATGCCGGAAAGAAGGCCATCATACCCCTGTACACTCACAGGCTTGTCACTCTTCCTTTTGATCGGCTTCGCCGTCATTGACACCCTCCAATCCATTCGCGGCTGACGCAGTCTGCCGGTCTGCGCCTCTCGCGCATCTCGTCCCGCAGATCCAGAATGGCGTGAAGCAACGCTCCGAGTTTCGGAAATCTGCCCAGCCGCTTCAACTTCCGCCACTGGAGCCACCGCTAGCGCTGTTCGTCGCGGTTAAACTGATCAATGAGTCCCTGATTCGGCTGTAACATGGTCTGCCCCAATGTTGCATAAACAACAGGACGAGGATTGAAGAAAACAAAAATGCGTCATTTCGGGGTCGCCAAGCCACCCAGCTGATATACCACGATAAAGATTCCCAAAATAGGTTTTGAGCCCTTAAACGGCCATTTTCAGGGCCAAAATCAGCATTCTAAGAGTGCCCCAACTTCTCCTCGATCATCTTGAGAAACAAGAGATAGGTCAGCTGATGGCTTATAAGACAACCGCTTTTCCAGCCCTATTTGTCACCTGTGATATCTGCTACCCAGCTTAGCGCAGCAGATACATTCGGGAACCCGATGGTGCTTGTAAGGGCAATGATCGCGTGGCATATCTCTTCGGGCTTTGCACCTGCTTCAACAGCTCTTTTTGCATGACTGTGAACAGCCCCTTCAGAGCGTAAAGTGGCGGCCGCTGCCAACTGGATAAGATGGGTAGTCTTTTCATCCAAAGGCCCTTCCTGCCTAACGACTCTGCCAAGCTCCTGAACAGCATTAATGAATTTAGGATGTTTTTTCTCAAGTGTTACATACCAGTTGGGTGGGCTTTTCTCTGACATCGCAATCACTCCTTTTAGCTAAAATTGACGGCAGTGGCAACCGGGGCGTTCGTGTTGAACGTGCCTGGGAACTTACGGGACGTTGTTGGTTATGTTGAACCGTAACAGCGAGCGCATTCCCTGCAGCTTGCTGCAGGGTTCTTCAATTACGCCCTCTGTTGTCTGGAATCACTTTGCCTTTTGTCGCCTGGGGAGAACCGGAGAACCGGGACGTTCTTAAATAAGTAAATAATTCTATAACTATCGTATTTTATTGCCACTTTTTTAGCCATTTGAAGCTTCAGAAATAATTGGGTTCTGCCCTTGACATTGGACAAATTGCCCTGTTTTTTAATGATTTAGGGCGATTTTTTACCAGGAACGGGCACCAAAGTAAAGTTACAACCTCCAAACTGGGTGGCCATGTTAAAGACGGCAGATGTCTCGGTCTTTTCCCCGGAGAGACGACGAATCACTTCTGCTGCCAACCCTTTAAGGTTCTGTGTCATATACGTCCGCTCGAAGAACCGCTCTGGCTCTTGATAATCACCGGGAGCCCGACCGTCCCGCACTTGGTCCAGATGAACCGCGAACTCCGATGCGTCAAGTGGTCTTCCTTCCCGAAGGTCTTCGCGGGGGGTTACGACTTTGTACCATGGTTTCAAAGCCATTCGTTCCTCCTCAAATTCTCAATCCGATGGGCGAATCCTCAGACGGCCTGGTTCTGCCGTAACAATCGCACCCGATTGTAGTTCGTTCCCGTAAAGGGCAAGCACACGTATGCAGACAGCCGCTTGCTGCCTGGCTGCCAAATTGACCAATCGAAGAATCCCGGAATGTGGTATTCCGCGAACGATAGCCATTTCACCGAAATCCTTGTCCAGGGTCACCAGGATACGACCTTCCCTGTGGGCACGTGAAAGAATCTCCTCATCACCTGGATCCTCTTGCCATTCCCCAGCCCACACAACGTCATGACCTGAAGCATCAAGGTCTTTCCGTGCTCCACCCCAAACGCATGTATCCAAAAGGATTTTCATGCATAAGACTCCAAAGGAAGTTGTTCGATCCGTTCATGACCGACCATCCTTCGCGCATAGACCAGGCAGGCTTGAATATCTTCCTGTTCTAACCAGGGGTAACCTTCAAGAATGGTTTCAACCGTATCTCCCGCAGCCAGCATTCCGAGGACATGTTCAACAGCAAGACGGCGCCCCCTAATAATCGGCTTCCCACCGAAAATTTTAGGATTTACAGTGATCCTCTCCAAAATTCTTTTCTCGTCCATAACTATTACCTCTCGTTTATCGTTTTTACTTCTTGTTGGGCTCTTTTAGGGTCGGACCAAGCCACCCTGCTGATATACCACGATAAAGATTTCAAAAACAGGTCTTTTGAACCCTTAAACGACCATTTTCAAGGGCAAAATCATCACTGTAAGAGCGCCCCCAACTTTTTCTCTTAACCACAAAAAGGGAAA
>JAQYWL010000226.1 GCA_030145035.1 Desulfobacteria bacterium
AACAGCTTTTGTGAATAACCTCGATTGTGGCGGATATCACTTAACCCTAAGAAAAAGCATGCCATTTAGCTGTTCTTTCTTAACGCTCACTAATACGCTCAAACAGTGACCCGCTTTAGAATCGGATCCCCTGTATGCTCATTGGGCTCGCTTTTTCAATAGGCTAAATTGATACCTTTTCTTGAGATTCTACCGGGGAGTAAGGATATGCTTCCCTAATTCTTGGAGTGACCGGGAAGGTTCCAGGTAGTACAGGTTCCGGAAGCACATTCCCTTGATTCGACTGTTGGGCCTCGAGATTCTCCCTTGCTAAAGCCCATGGTATGGCCGGTCGTACTCAGGACACGCTCAAAGTCCTCGGACCCGCAGTGGTGACACCTCATTTCAGCCTCGTCCTTACTACTCATCAAGAGGATCTCAAAGACCTCATTGCACTTCAAACAGCGAAATTCATATATAGGCATAGCGGTTGTCCTTTCATCTGATATTATCTGTATACACACTGTCGCCCGAATCGCCGCAACGGAGGTGTCGGTGCTTTCTTGCCGTTTGAAAGCTGAGTGCGCCGCTGTTTGGGCAACAAACTAAGATATATATAGCAGAAATATAGTATGGACTCAAACCTTTTTTATTCAAGATTCTTCGCTGCGCTTGAATGTCTAAAAGCGAGTACCCTTTTCTTGTTCCATTCTTTCGTGAAGCCAGATGGCCATCAGTTGGGTGTGGGGAATACCTTTTCTGCGGGCAAGGCGTTTTATCATAGAGATATCAAATGGATCCAGACGAATGGAAACTGGCTGCCGGGCAGGGCGTGGCACCTTAAAGGGCTTTGCCTCGTCAAGCAGTTTTTGAACCTGCTCGGGACTCTCTCTATCAATGGTGATGTCCCATTCCTTGGCTTCTTTCTTGAGCATATTTCTTATTTTTTTGGGGAGTCTGCTCATTTCCTGATCCTCTTGAAATAGGTCTTTTTAAAGGAAAAGATGGGGATATGATCAGGTTGATCATGCCAGAATCGAGGTCAACCAGATCGCCATTGGGCTGGATCAAAGTCTGGAGCAAAGTTACAGGATGTTCGGCCATGAGATTATGAGGGTTAAGGTCATGCCTATAGGGGAGAGGGTAAAGGTTATTGTTGACAAAACAGAAAAGGAGTGATGGGAATGCGGAGTGCGGAATGCGGAAAGGGAGGTTTCTTATGGAAAAGAAAGTAGGTCAGGCAGTGCTTGAAGTAAACCAGTGTGACATTACTGAGATGGACACAGATGCCATCGTTAATGCGGCCAACGCACAGCTTATCTTGGGTGGAGGGGTAGCCGGAGCCATCAGGACGAAAGGGGGGCCTAAAATCCAGGAGGAATGCGATGCCATTGGCGGCACGTTTGTGGGAGGGGCTGTGACCACAACCGGTGGCAACCTCAAGGCCAGGCATGTGATCCATGCGGTAGGCCCTCGCATGGGAGAGGGAAATGAGGAGGAGAAGTTAAAGAACGCCACCTTAAACAGCCTCAAGCTGACCGATGAGAACAATCTCACCAGCATTACGTTTCCGGCCATCAGCACCGGCATCTTTGGGTTTCCAAAGGAGCGGTGTGCCGAGATAATGCTTGGCACGGTGATTGATTATTTAGAAGGGGATACAAGGCTTAAAAGGGTGGTCTTTTGCTTGCATGGGGCATCGAGTTGTGAGATTTTCTCAGAGACATTGAAACGTCTTTAGTCCGTACCCTCTGAGGAATATCTTGAATTTTGGGGAAAACTATCTCTTTCGCTTGCCTGTTTATGCTGTGCCTACTTGAATGGAGTTGCTGAGGCCTTATCAATATCGATAATTCTTGTCCCTTGAAGGTAGTCTTTCGTTTCATAGGTTGCAATATTCTGCAGTTTTCTGGTGATCTTTGCCATTGTGTCGACTTTTTCTATGATTTTATGTATCTGGTCGTAGAGCGAATTATCCTCTACCTTAGCTTTTAGCGAGTATTCACAATATGCAGTTAGCGCCTGCATTGGTTGGTTCAGTTCGTGGCAGACAGCCCCCGCCATCTCAAGGACGCCCTGCAACTTTTCTCTTTGCAGCCGTTGCTGCTCCGCACGCTTGTGTTGAACGGCCTGTTTTTCTAACTTCTCAACCTTCTGCACCAATTCTTTATAGGTTAATCTCTTGGCCATCGGAAATTCCTTTTCCACTGACCTTAAGCCCAAAAAGGGCTGCAACCATATCCACCTCTGACACAGCGGAAGGAGCTTATCTGTTAGCAACAGTCAGTTTCCAGCCGCGATAAGGGGGTAACCGGGCAAATATGATAATTATTTCAATATGATGTTCCGCTATATGCAGCAAACGTGCCAAAATACTGCGGAGGCATAATTACTAATAATTTCAAAGACTTGGAGATTTTTTTCTTGAAGCATCCGGATTTGCAAATTTGGAGACATTTGCTTCAGATGCTCCAAATGTGTCAAATTTTTGGCCCTTAGCTGGTAGTTTTTGTTCGAGTTGTTTAGAATAATAGAACAGCCTGTTACCCTTGAGAATCCTTGACAAACACCTGCCTTGCTGGTAGTCTCCATGCGAAATTTGGCACTGATCGGTTTTGACCCTAAACAATGGAATGCCATGAACTGAATGCCGAGACCCCATATAAAATCACGGAGTGATTTTATAACTGGAGGTTGGATGGAAAAACTGAGTGTCATCGAGCCAGGTCGAGGAAAAAGAAGTTTTGGGGTTTCGATATGCTTTTGAAATCGTGACATAAGGCCAGAAATCGCAACTCCTTGATTGGGAGGATAAGCAAGTCTTTGGCGTACTCTTGTAATGCCATTATCAGCCGGGAGACTGCTTGCAGTATATTTGAAACAACTGACATAATGTAGGAAGAAATAGACTGCAAAGCAGATTAGAAGATTGAATAATTGTCCGATCTAACGCGCGTACTCAGAAACGGCATAGCTGTGAGGTTTAAAAAACAAGGAATACAAGAACGAAGAGGAGTATAGAGAAACATGAGAAAAATTACCTTTATCCTGTTTATCGTAACAACCTTGCTGATTGGTGTAGGAACCGATGGAGTTGCGCAGGCCCAGGATCATAGCAAGCGAGATCCGCTCATTGATATTCTGATTCGTAAGGGTATCCTTACAGAACACGACGCGGAAGGAATAGACAAAGAGGCACGCACACTGGAAAAGCAACGGCAGCAACTACCCAAGGCCCTAAAAGGGCTGAAAGTGGGGATCCTTGCCTACATAGACTATTCAGCCGGCCAGGAGCCGGAGCCTGATGACAGAGAATCCAGCTTCAACGAGTTCAGGCTCACGCGGGGCTACTTAACAGTGAAGAAAGAGCTTCTTCCATGGATGCATACACGCATCAGCATTGACATCCACCAGGAGACGAAAGGGGATTATAAGGGGGATTATAAAGAACGTCTCAAATACCTTTATGCTGAACTGAGGCCTCATGATTTCGGACCTCTCAGCGGCATGAAGTCTGAAATCGGGTTAGGGCATATTCCTTGGTTGGACTTTGAAGAACACATTAACCCCTATCGCTGCCAGGGCACAATGGCCATCGAGCGAGCAGGGGTCTTCAATTCCGCAGATACCGGGGTCAGCCTTCGTGGTGATTTGGGTGGCAAGCTAAAGGACGCAGAGGAGAAGACAGGAAGTCATCACTATGATGGTCATTACGGAAGCTGGCACGTCGGGGTCTACAATGGATCAGGGTACCATGCAAGCGAAGAAAATAATAATAAGGTAGTTGAGGGACGGCTCACATTGCGCCCTCTGCCTGATGATATAGCGGGTTTGCAGATAAGCTATTTTGGCATGTGCGGAGAGGGTAACAAGAAGGCTTCAGACGGGGACTATCCGGATTATGTGGTGAACCTGGGCATGCTGAGCTACGAGCATCCATGGGTGATTCTCACTGCCCAGTATTTCCAAACTCAAGGCCATGCGAAGGGAAACTGGGTGGATGCGAAAGGTGATGCCCTATCCACTGCGGGCTATTCTTTCTTCGGTAATCTAAAGCTTCCTATTGTTGACAGAAAGGTTTCCTTGTTTACCCGTTATGACCATTTTGATCAAGACGATGATAGCAAGATTGGCAATCAAGCTGATTACGACATGTATATTGGCGGCCTTGCTTATGATATTTACAAAGGCAACTTGCTCTTGCTGGTATATGAAACAACGGATTATGGTCGTGATTCAGGCAAAAAAGGAGAAGTCCCGGGGCCAGATAATAGACTCGGGGATGACCATAAGATACAGGTCGTTTGGCAGATAAAATTTTAAGCAGCTTTTGCTTCCATTGGCTTTGATTTCTTTATGGAAAACACCTCTGAGTCATAGGGAGTGGAGGAAAAGAGCAAGCAGCTACCTTGAATCTGAATCGGGTAAACCACATCATACGTACACAAAAAAGCGGAGGCATTTCTGGCTCCGCTTTTCTCGTGCGGCATTAAGAATGGATCGCCAAGCAACTTCTCGCCAAGCGCAATCAGCTAAAACCCTACGAGCCGAGCCCTCATTGGCTTATTTCTTCGGCCCTTGGATACGGTCAACAATCTGCAATGCAATCACGCTAATGACAGTCACTCCCCCGGCGATCACAAATTCCATCCATTTTGGCCACGGAAATTCCATCTGGGTCACCTCCCTCCATTTCCTCCAGTTAGTCAAGTCAAAACCAGGTATGGGCCGTTAATGACCTGGGCACTCAAGATTCGACCCAGATCAACCTGTTGAGTGCCAATATCGTTTTTAGGGGGATGTCCTTTTTGTGTTTACAGTCAATTTAATAAAAATAAGCGCAAAAAACCAGTTTTGTCCATTAGAAAATAATGATATATATATTCGAAATAATCGAAATGAGGAATCCAGTCATGGAATGGCTAAATTATCATCATCTTTTTTATTTCTGGGCCGTTATGCATGAAGGAAGTTTGACAGCGGCCTGCAAACGGCTCCGTCTTGCTCCGTCAACTGTCAGCGTCCAGGTGGGCCAGCTTGAGGAGGCGATGGGCGGCAAACTCTTTCGTCGTATTGGGCGGGGCCTAGAGCCTACCGATCTGGGACGGATGGTTTTCCGGTATGCGGATGAAATCTTTTCTCTCGGCCGCGAGATGATGGACACCATCCGCGGCCGTCCGGTTGTAGGTTGGCTGTCATTGAAGGTGGGCGTGGTGGATGTTCTTCCGAAGTTGATCGTCCGCAAAATTCTGGAGCCGGTATTCAATCTTCGGGAACCGGTGCACCTGGTGTGTTATGAGAACAAGGAGGAAAAGCTGCTTGCCGATCTGGCGATGCACAAGCTCGACGTTGTTTTAACTGATTCGCCAGTACGAAGAGGTTTGAACATCAAGGCATACAATCATTTTCTTGGCGAGTGCGGGGTCACATTCTTTGCAGTTAGAAAGATAGCGAACCTGTTTCGGCGCGGTTTCCCAAAATCACTTGACAAGGCGCCGATGCTGCTGCCCCTGGAGATGACGGCGGTGAGGCAATCGCTGGAGAGGTGGTTTGAGTCTCTTAACATAAAACCGATGATTGCCGGCGAATTCGAGGACAGTGCCCTGCTGAAAGAATTCGGGCAGATGGGTGACGGAATCTTTGCGGCCCCCTTTATTGTCGAAAAACAGGTTCAAAGTAAGTATAATGTTGATGTAGTGGGACGAACTGATGCAGTCCGTGAGCGTTTCTATGCCATTTCTTTTGAGCGCATTATCAAACATCCGGCGGTTACGGCGATTTCAGATGTCGCACGTCAAAGCCTTTTCGTTAACGACAAGGAGTCTCGATGACAAGGAATCATTCCTTATAGCAAAGAGCTTGGTTGGATTCATAATCTACAAAAATGTCCTTGAAGATATCGTTATTCAGGCAGGGATTGGGTCAGATTTCCGCAATCCAAGATTTTGCCATATTATCGCCAGCCCTCACGGCTTGCTTTGCCTGGGCCTTGATCCCAAATCACTTTCACCTTCTGGTGCGCACCGGTCAAACACCTGTGGCCACGGTCATGCGCCGGTTGTTGACCGGATATGCCATTGGGTATAATCGCCGACACCAGCGATGGGGCCATTTGTTTCAAAACCGTTACCCCAGTTAAATAATCATTGTTTCAAAATACCATGCCGAGTTTGCCGTGATTCCCGGTCCTTCCACATTATCGAATTATGCTATTCAGATTTAACGGGGCAAGCAGATCCATTTTGTGCCAGGAAGAACCCTATTTTTTGGAGTTGGTGCGCTATATTCATTTGAATCCGCTGCGTGCGGGTTTGGTTAAGGATTATGAACAGCGCTACCGGTTGGCTTCGATGGGTCTGACGGTCGATGATGTTGCCGTGCGCGTCGCCCAATTGATGCAAATGCCAGTTGAACAGATCTGGTTGCCGGGCAAACGGCGAGGGCTGGTGCAGGCTCGCAGTCTGTTATGTTTTTGGTCCGTCCGCGAACTGGGCGTTAGCATGACCGCTTTAGCCAAAAAATTGGGCATATCCTGTACCGCAGTCAGTCAATCTATGATCCGTGGTGAGCAAATTGCTCGGCAAAATAACTATAGGCTGACTGACAACTTTAAATGTTGAGAACGTTATATCTGTCCTATCCTACCCTTTGCACAGTCATAATGTGCTGCCCCCGCCTCAGCCACAAAATATTTCCATCTTTGTAGACTAAAAAATGGTACCATTCGTCATATCATGTGGAGAGACTGAATTGCTGGAGTAAGTGGGAGAACAGAGTTCAACTCTGATGGCAGATACCGATCACCACGTTACAGAGCTGGTAGAAAAAGCAAGAGCCGGTAACAGGGCTTCGCTGGAACTACTTGTGGACCATTTCCACAAGGACGTTTTCCGCATGGTGTATTACCGGATCTATTCGTTGATGGACGCAGAGGATTTAACCCAGGATATTTTCATGCAAATGTTAAAGAGCCTGCCCAGTTTGAAAGACGCAGGCTCGATAAGGCCGTGGCTGTTCCGCATTGCCTTAAACCGGGTCAGGGATTTTCGTCGAAAAAAAAGCATACTCTCTTTTTTCGGCACGACAATAGAATTAGAGGCTGCTGCCCAAGCCACGGCAGAGAATCACAACAATCCTGCGAATGCCATGATGCTGAAAGAATTCCAGTTGCAATTCCGTCAGCTTACAGACAGTCTGTCACGGCGGGAGCGAGAAGTGTTTCTGCTGCGATTTGTGGATCACCTGGGGATCAGAGAAATTGCCGAGGTCCTGAAAAAGGGTGAAAGTACGGTCAAAACCCATTTGTACAGGGCCTTAAAAAAATTCAGACAGAACCCGGGTCTCCATGGCTTACTGAAAGGAGGACTATTGTGAACAGCAAAAACCTCCATCTGAATGATGATCAAGTCATCCGTTCTGTGGTGGCTGAAAACGACTTGCCTCCCACTGTGCGAAACCATCTTTCCACATGTCTTGTGTGCCAAGGGAAAAAACAGCAAATTGAACAAGAGTTAAGCACTCTGGGACGCATGGCAAGAGAGTTCGCCCCTTTACCTCGACGAGAGGTCCGACTTCCTTTTTATAAGCCTCGCAGTTTATGGTCCTGGCGACCTGTCTTTGTTGCCGGGTTTGCTGCTGTCCTGTTGATAGCTGGGATTTGGTGGTATGCACTTGTTACGACCTCCCAAGAAAAGATGATGTCTCAGATAATGTGGGAAACGAAACAAGACGAGCAATTGATGGCTGAAATATATGCCTTGGAAGAATACGCTCCAGTTGATGTTTACCCGGATGTTTCCGCAGAGTTTGATGCTGGTTATTTTGATGAATTTCTGAGGTTTGTCTCTCCTTTGGAAGTAAATCAAAATGCCGTGTAGAAGGCTACTGGACCCGTAGAGTAACTCAAAATGAGTAAGGAGGTATGAATGAAAAAAGTAACGATTTTCTCTCTGATTTGTCTTTTGGCAGCATCAGGTATCGGTCTTGCGAGGGGACCTCGTGGTATGGAAGGACTAAAGATGCCTTACGGCAAGTGGTGGCGAATGCCGGAAGTGGCAAAAAAGCTTGAGCTGACCAGCGAGGAACAGCAAAAACTTGACGACCTGTTTGTGCAAAGCCGACGGCGAATGATTGATCTCAAAAGCAATGTGCAAAAGGAAGGGCTTGAACTGGAGGTAATTCTCGACCAACAGGATTTTGATGAATCTGCCTGTATGGATCGGTTCAAGAAATTTCAAGATGCCCGCACCAGGCTCGCCAACGAACGATTTAGATTTTTAATTGAGGTACGAAAACTATTGGGTCCTGACCGATACCGGCGACTCAAAACAGAATTTCGTGATCGTCGAGTGCATCGAATGAAAGGACAGCAGGAAGGCAAAGGACCTGTCAAAGACAGGATGATGCAAGGACGGCTGTCCTTCATGAATAAGTAGATTTGAACTAGGGATGACACCGTGGGCTTCATTATCAACCCAATAACATTGGCATTAGGGCTCATGATGGTACTGCTCGCAGGATGCGCTACCGTCGGGCCGGAATATGTTCCGCCCGAAATCAAGGCGCCCGCCACCTGGCACACCGAGTTGAACGACGGTATGACTTCCGAAGCAACGGATCCCCAGACCCTGGCCCGGTGGTGGACCACACTTGATGACCCGGTGCTCTCCAATCTGATCGATCGGTCCGTCACGGGCAACCTCGATCTGAAGCAGGCCTGGGCGAGGGTGCGCGAAGCCCGCGCTCGCCGAGGCATCAGCCAGGCGGATCAATTCCCTACCCTTGACGCATCGGGTTCGGTCACCAAAAAGCGCAGCAGCGAGAGCACCGGCGCCGGCAGGGAGACAAAACTCTATATGACCGGCTTCGATGCTGGCTGGGAGATCGATATTTTTGGAGGCGTTCGGCGTTCGGTTGAAGCGGCCGATGCCGACCTGGAAGCCAGCCAGGCGGATTTGCGTGACGTGCTGGTGTCGCTCACGGCCGAAGTGGCTTTAAACTACGTTGAGGCGCGCACCTTTCAGACGCGGCTGGCTGTGGCACAGGGCAATCTCAAGGCCCAACAAGAAACCTTCGATTTGATCGAGTCGCGATATCAGGCTGGCCTGAGCGATGAACTGCCCGTGCAGCAGGCGCGCTACAACCTGGAGAGCACCCGCTCTCAGATTCCGACTCTGCGCACTGGACTGGAAGCGGCCAAAAATCGCCTGGCCGTTCTTATGGGGCAGGCGCCCGGCAGCGTCCACGCGCAGTTGGCCGGACACCGGCCGGTTCCGGTCACCCCACCCGCCGTGGCCGTGGGGGTGCCCGCCGAAACCCTGCGCCGGCGTCCGGACATACGCAAGGCCGAGCACGAACTGGCCGCCCAGACTGCCCGCATCGGCGGAGCCACGGCCAATCTTTATCCCAAGTTCCGACTGGCAGGCTCTATCGGCCTGGAATCCATCAGATCTGCCGATCTGTTCAAGTCGGCCAGCCGCTTCTGGGGCTTCGGTCCCAGTGTTTCCTGGAATATCTTCGATGCAGGCGCCATCCGGAGAGACATCGAGGTCCAATCGGCCCTTCAGGAGCAGTATCTGATTGCCTATGAAGCTGCCGTGCTCGGCGCCCTGGAAGAAGTGGAAAACACGCTGACCACCTATGCCGAAGAACAGTTGCGGCGAGAAAAGCTGCTCGAGGCGGTGGACGCCGCCCAGCAGGCGGTGCAACTATCGCAGGACAAGTATAAGGCCGGGCTGGTAGATTTTTCCAATGTGCTCGACGCCCAGCGATCGCTGCTCTCCTTTCAGGATCAATTAGCCCAAAGCAACGGGGCGGTGACCTCGAACCTGATTACTCTCTATAAGGCGTTGGGGGGTGGATGGACCGCCTTGGATCGGGATGAAACAAATAGCTTCTGACACGGAAGGAAGCAATGAAATCGAAAATAGATCGAGAATCCGATATTGGCAAAACCTTGGGCATCGACCAGGCCACAGGCCACAGAAAGCACCGGAAACGGTGGCTTATCGTGGCCTTCCTGGCAATAGCGGGCGTGACAACTGCTGTTGTTTGGAAGAGGGCGGAAAAGTCCGATTCCATGCAGTACCAGACCGAGAAAGCTCAGCAGGGAGACCTAACCGTAACCGTGACTGCAACAGGCAACCTGGAGCCGACCAACCAGGTTGAAGTGGGCAGTGAGCAGTCCGGGATCATCGAAACCGTCGAAGTCGATTACAACGACCATGTGAAGATTGGCCAGGTTTTGGCGAAACTGGACACATCGAAACTCGAAGCGGAGGTTTTACAGTCCAGAGCCGCCCTGGCATTGGCCCGTGCCAAGGTGTTGCAGACGGAGGCGACCATCAAGGAAACGCGCAATGCCCTGTCGCGGTTGGAAGAGGTTCGCAAACTGAGCAATAACAAGGCGGTGTCCCAGCACGATCTGGACGCAGCACAGGCGGCGCTTGACCGCGCTCTGGCCGACAAAGCCGGCGCCAAAGCAACAGTGAATCAGTCCCAAGCCGCCCTTGAAGCCAATGAGACGGATCTATCGAAAGCGGTCATCCGCTCGCCCATCAACGGCATCGTCCTTACGCGCAACGTGGAACCCGGTCAGACAGTTGCCGCCTCATTGCAGGCCCCTGTGCTGTTCACACTGGCAGAGGATCTGACCCAGATGGAGCTCCACGTGGGCGTGGACGAAGCCGATGTGGGTCAGGTGAAAGAGGGACAGGAAGCCCATTTTACAGTGGACGCCTACCCGGATCGGAATTTCCCGGCCCTGATCATTCAGGTCCGTTTCGGCTCCCAGACCGTAGACGGCGTGGTCACGTATGAAACGGTATTGAACGTAGACAACTCGGATCTGTCTCTGCGGCCAGGGATGACGGCAACGGCGGAGATCACCGTCAAGAAAGTGAGAAACGCAATCCTGGTGCCGAATGCTGCTCTGCGCTTTACCCCTCCGATCAAAGAAAAGAATGACCCCTCCGACAGCCGCAGTCTAGTTAGTAAACTCCTTCGGCGTCGGCCCAGATCGTGGTCGAAACGGCGCAAAGACACGATCGCCAATAACAAACAACAGAGCGTCTGGATGCTACGCGATGGACAGCTTGTCTCCATTACTGTCACGACAGAGGCCACTGATGGCAACATGACCGAGGTCATTAGGGGCGACGTTAAGCCCGGTATGGCGCTCCTAGTCGATACACTGAGAGCGGGCCGATGAATACCACTCCCTCCGAGCAAATTAGCAAATTTCCCCTTATCGAGCTGAAAGGCGTGGCCAAGGTATACGGCACGGGCCGAGCGGCCATGCACGCACTCCGAGGCATTGACCTGCGGATCGACCAGGGTGCGTTCGTGGCTGTGATGGGGCCGAGCGGGTCGGGCAAATCTACGTGCATGAATATACTGGGCTGTCTGGATACTCCCAGCGCCGGGGCCTACCTGTTTGACGGCGTGGACGTGGGAAAACTGTCTCGCGACAAGCGTGCGCTGTTACGCCGGAATTATCTGGGGTTTGTGTTTCAGGGCTTCAACCTTCTTAACCGCACCTCGGCTCTGGAAAACGTGGAACTGCCCTTGATCTATCGCGGCACACCAACCGGGGAGAGGCGAGCGTGTGCCCTTCGAGCCCTTGAAGCGGTCGGGCTTAAAGGATGGGAAACACACACGCCAGGCGAGCTGTCCGGTGGGCAGCAGCAACGGGTC
>JAQYWL010000044.1 GCA_030145035.1 Desulfobacteria bacterium
GACCGATTTAACGGAGAGAGAAGAGGAAGGCTGGATACCCACTACAAGAAAGAAGGGCTCTTCACGCCGCACATCTAAGCGAGAGCGTAAAAGGCGTGTCAGGACAAGAAAGCTTTAAAGTACGCAATGACAATACCTCTGTCCAACCTCCAAGAGAACGGATCAAACCCCCACCCACTAACTCCGGACGTCTCCCCTGCCCCGGCTACGCGTACAGATTTTCAACCCATCTCATGGCTTCTGCGTCAGTGACCTTTTCCAGATACCTCTGAGTTGTCGGATAGATTCTCGCTGTCTGTCATTTCAGGCTCTTCCATAATGTGCCGATATAGAAAGTAATTTGTATTACCTTCTCGGCAACAAGTGTACAATCCTTAATGTCAGGCCACAGTAAGAGATCGAAGTGAACATAAGACTTAGAAACTTGGTCAACAGAGGCGAGGTGAAGGTAAGTAGTGGGGACATACTGGAAACACGAATTAGTGTCTTGTCCTTGGATACCTACTCCTTTGATGGAACAGGTCACTATGTAGAACTGGCTGAGAGTCCCAATAGTTATGTCATTGGCGATGCCATTAAGTGGGAACTGCAACCGTAGTCTTTTACTAGTGAACTTCGTGGTTTTTGAAGCAGATTTTTTCCGTAAACGTCATTGAGGCAGTTCAGGATCCGATACTGGACACTTGATACTGGATACTGATTTCGATTTCTCACCCCATGCCTGGACAACAGAGCTCGGATATTCAACTTGATGCCTCTGTGGGCACAGTTTGCAAGTATCACAGGGAATCCCTCGATCAGCCTGGGCTCGTCAGAACCGGCTAAATCATCCAGGACCTCCATGATTTTTTTTGCGGTGATTTTCTTTTTGTCTGTGGCGACAAGCGGGTAGCCCAAATCCCCTAATGCCACAATCAAATCTTCCCTTTTCATTGGCGAGACCTCACCTTTTCAACGAATTCGCCACTGACCAAATGTCTCAAGGCTAATTGATCAACGAAAAGAATGAAATTGTGCATCATTTTATCCGGATTAAGGTCGTAGCCCGCAGCCTCAGCATATCTTTCGAGCAGTTCGTCTGAATCCACTCGCCCTGTTTCGAAAATCGCAATGCAGTCGTCCACGTCAACTCCCGTACCCCGAAACATCTTTGTGATAATCAGATCAACCAGGTTCAAGGCTCCCAGGTAGATGTAGTCCCACTCTTTGACGGGGATGTGCTTGCCTGTTTCCAATGGTGAATCCAGTAGATCAGTGGTGAAGACGCGGTTTCCAGACCAAAACTGGTACAGAAAGTAAGGGTCATCCGGATGTTCCAATCCACCCACCTTTTCGCGATAACCTATGGCTTTCAAAAATTTCATCAGCTTTTCGTGTTCAGTAACAAAAAGAGTGGGCAAGCGTTGGCTAATCAATTCTTAAAACCTTAGCTCCCCTAATTTTTCTCTCTTTGAGCTCGACCAATGCCTTATTTGCCTCCTCCAATCCGAATTCCTGAACTTCAGGTTTAATAGCAATTTCGGCCGCCAGCTCCAAAAATTCGCTGACATCTCTACTGGCCACATTGGCCACACTCTTTATCTCCTTTTCAAGCCAGAGATGGACCGGATAATCTATTTTCAGGAGATATTCCTTGTCCACGTCTTCTTTACGAATTGCATTTATCACCAATCTTCCCCCGCTTTTCAAATTCTTCAAAGCTTCAACTATCGGCTTCCAGGCTGGTGTGGTATCAATCACGCAATCCAGTTTTTCGGGCGATTCCTCTTCGGTGTCGCCCGCCCAAACAGCCCCAAGTTCCTTAGCAAAATCTCTTTCCTTTTCACTTCTGGCAAAGACGAAGACCTTGGAGTTTGGATATTTGTGTGTTGTCATCTTAAGTACAAGGTGAGCCGAAGCCCCAAATCCGGTAAGTCCCAGGTTTTGTCCATCTTTGATGCCAGTCAGTCTCAGGGACCGGTAGCCAATCGCGCCGGCACATAAAAAAGGAGCCGCCTCTGAATCAGAAAATACGTCGGGGATTTTATACGCAAAATCTTCCAAAACGGTAGTATACTCTGCATACCCTCCATTGGCATCCCTGCCGGTCGCCTTGAAATTTTCACACAAATTCTCATTACCTTCGAGGCAAAACTTGCATTTTCCGCAAGCTGAACAAATCCAGCCGATTCCCACCCTGTCTCCAATCTTAAACTTATTTGCTTTACTGCCGGCTTTTTCCACTCTTCCAACAACTTCATGGCCCAGAACAACTGGAAATCGCGGTGGGGGCGTCCTTCCTTCAATTTCATCCAACTCGGTATGACAAACGCCGCAGGCTGAAACGTTTACCAAAATTTCCTTCTCTCCTGGAACAGGATCCGGCAGATTTACGAGTTCCAGTGGGTTCTTATTTTCTTTGAGACTGCAGATCTTATTCAATACCATTGCTTTCATTTCAGTCCAACCTCCTCTTTTGCGCTTCTTAATCTCTGAGCCACTCCTTTACGCTCTTAATTGAGCGATATATCTTTTATCATGAGCCATGTCTAAAGCAGGTTTTCACTCGATGTCAATGGGCATCTGAAACGCGTGTTCAAGCCGCACAAGCAAACCCGTGATACTTTTTCCATGCGTACCATTGATCAGGGTATCTGTATATGTATTCCTCAAGGAGTTTGAGGGTCCGAACGCTTATAGGCACATCGCCCTCATCCGGCACGCGGTGCAAGATTAGCTCGTATCTATTCTTACTGTCTCTGCGGAGCAACCCAAAAAGGAGCACAGCCCCGGTTCTCTTGCACAGGA
>JAQYWL010000253.1 GCA_030145035.1 Desulfobacteria bacterium
AACGCCTGAGACAGCATTCAGCTTATATGCCGGCATGTCTGGCAATGGCGGGCAGGTGTTCAGGTTTCAGGTCTTGCTTTTTCAGTTTCTGACACCTGACACCTGACACCCGACACCTGACACCAAAAAGTAGGAACAAAAAAATTTATCTCTTGGCGCTGGCATCCTTAAAAACTGTAAACAGAGGAATGAAGGATGCCATTTGTTTTATACAATCGTCAATCGTCAATCGTCAATCTTCAATTTTACGCACTCTAGTTCACTTTCCATATCGTTCCCGGTAAAGCCTCGCCTGATGCATGAAGGCCTCGATGCGGGTTAGCATGTTGGTCTGCTTCTGGCCGTCATATACAGCCGCTAGCACGGGAAGGCCATTGTAGTCTTTCAAGGCATTCTTGAAGATTGGTACCGTGACATTGCCGAGCATGCAGTTGAGCACAAACAGGTTGCAGATGCCGCATATGCCCTGCGCAGCAAAGCGACGAACCCGGGTAGTAAAGGTAGCTGGGACAGGATCGATATCATAATGAATGAAGGCTTCGCACTCCTTAAGTATGGTGGGAACGTCAAGGACGTCAAAAGGCCGAAGCTCCTCGCCCAAACACCCTTGCATGCGGTTTGTCCAGAACCTTACCCACTGGTTGCGCATCAGGTAGTAGAGAGCGGAGATCGGCTTTCTGTCTCTGAGGCGATTCCTGACATAATAGTGGTCGGAAAAGAGCGTGTAGCAATTCACTACTGTAAGCCCGTGGATCTTCACCTCAGCACCAAGTCCTTCAAGGGTACGGATAACGTCATGGTTGGCCCAGGTGTTCAAAACCGTGTAGAATTCCCCCACGATGCCTATGGTGGGACGCTCTTCGGATCGGTCAACAGAAACAGACTCCAAGGCCTTCAACGCACGCTTCAGGGCAACAAGGACCGGCCCAAGGACCGGCCTCCCCCATCGCCTCCCGTCAGGCTGTGCCACGGCCCTGGCGATATCCCGGATACCAGCTTCATAGACCCGATCAGTCTCTCCCGGATTTCTCTCGTACGGACGGACATGAAGCCGGAGTCTTTCCAAGACCTCAGAGGCCACCCAGCCTTGCCACAGGGCCCTGGTAAAGCGCAGGCCAAAAAGACCTGAAAACTCGTCAAAGCGGGAAGAGGTAAGGGGAGCCATGACCGGAATCTGAGACAGCCCCATACGCCTGAAAAGATCAGCATGTCCTATACCATATTGAGAAAATCTACACGCCCCGTCGTAGTTTTGCATAAACACTGCCGTACGATCCGGATCAAACCCTGGCTGGCGGGTCATCTTCACAAAATCCCCGCAGGTGACAATAAAAGGATGACACTCCCGGCCGGAGGTGACCTGCCGGCCAAGGTACTCGGTCTCATCATCCGGTTTTGGGAGCACTCTGGCCTCCAGGCCGATGGCCTCCAGGGCAGCCTGGACGACAGCAGAAAAGGCAAGAGACACGTATGGAAAATAGATAACCCGATTTTTTAGACGTCGCGTCACGGCCGGGTTCGGGCCGAAAGGGTCCAGATGCCTTGGGCTCCCCTTGATCACCAGATTGAGCGGACCTGGCGATGGCTTTGGCTGCCCGGGTGGTACACCCAAGGTGTCCAAAAACGCCTCAATGCGTGTGACCATGCCTGCATCACCTGTGTGCTCGTCCACTTCCAGGATAAGGTGAGGCTTACTACCAATCTCGGCTTCCATGTATTTCATGAAAAAAGAATCCGGCCCGCACCCAAAGTTCGTAAGCAGCACAGGAAACAGGCGCTGATCCGCCCTCATCAGTACGAGGGACTTCATGAGATCACGGGTATTCTTCCAGACCACATTGTCATAGTGCGCAGGGAGAACCACGTCCTCAAGCGGAAGCATATCGTAGGGTATGGTCAGATGCCCGGTGCGCCTTAGCCTCCTGGCAAGATGCAGGTTCAAGCCCTCGTCAAAGATATTGTGACACTTGCCCAGCAGGACCAAGGCCTGCCCATCAGCCTCCAAAGAAGCAAGAATCTCCTCACCGCGCATTCGACGCCACAGGTCAAAGCGATGCTCGGCCTCATGGGCCGCCACAGTGGCCTCCTTAATCGTTCTTGAGCCATGCCCAAGGGACCTGCCCAGAGCCATGAGCGCACGGTCAGTCTCATGCTTAGGACAACTCCGGTGCAAAATGGGTACAAGCAATTTCACCCTCGGACCCATCGCCGCCAGTACCATATACGGCATGGACTGGATATACGGACAATTGAAACTGCGGAGCCCCTGGTCATTCGTTTGCCTGTGGTCCACTTCGCACGCCAGCAGCACCCTCTCCGCACCTTTGGATATGAGATCACATATATGGCCATAAACGGTCTTCACAGGATAGCAGGTCTCCGATGGAACATAGGAAAATCCAGCCTGAACCAAGCGCTTGTTCGTCCTGTCCGAAAGAACCACGGGATGACCCAGGCTCCTGAAAAAGGCATGCCAGAAAGGAAAATAATCATAGAACGTCAGGGTCGTGGGGATACCAATGACCGGACCTGACCCCT
>JAQYWL010000109.1 GCA_030145035.1 Desulfobacteria bacterium
AAGAACATTGAACACCTCCAGGAAAACCCCAGGTTTCACCTCGTGGTGGATACCATCCTGCACGAGGCTGTCATGAATGAGCTGGTCTTCAAGTGCGATCAGATCTATCACATGGCCGCAGCCGTGGGGGTGAAGCTCATCATGAACCGGCCGGTGGAGACCCTGGAGACGAACGTCAAGGGCACAGAGATAGTGCTCAAGCTGGCCAACCAGCACAAGAAAAAGGTCCTCATCGCCTCCACTTCCGAAGTCTATGGCAAGGTGATGGATGGCGACAACTGCTGCTTGCTTTCTGAAGATACGGACCGGCTGATGGGTTCCACCAGCAAGCGGCGCTGGGCCTATGCCTGCTCCAAGGCGCTTGACGAGTTCCTCGCTCTGGCCTATTTTGAGGAAAAGAAGCTGCCGGTGATTATTGCCCGCCTGTTCAATACTGTTGGACCGAGGCAAACCGGACAGTATGGTATGGTGGTTCCCAATTTTGTGCAGAAGGCGCTCATTGGCAAGCCCATCATTGTCCACGGCGATGGTACCCAGTCGCGTAGTTTCACCCATGTTTCCGACTCGGTGGATGCACTAATCGGCCTCATGTCAGAGCCGCGCGCTGTTGGGCACGTGATCAACGTTGGTAACACTAAAGAGGTGAACATCAAAGAACTTGCCCTGCTGGTAAAGGAGATGACCGGCAGTGTCTCTGACATAGAGCACATTCCTTACGAGAAGGCTTACGGCCCGGGCTTTGAAGATATGAAACGCCGCTGCCCGGATATTGCGAGGATCAAAGAGCTGATCGGCTTTGAGCCGAAGGTGGATTTGCGGGGCATTATCCGGAGTGTCATTGATTACTATAAGGAATAGACGAAAGAGGATAGCCGGCAAATATTAGTTTCGACATTTCAGCAAGAACTAAGCAGTGAGAAGGCAGTTATTGGTTATACGTTATTTGTTATTCGTTCAATTCAATGGCAAAAGGTAGCTTCAAAACCTTTGAGGATTTGGAGTGTTGGAAGACCACGCGGTGAAAGATTCGAGTTAAGTTATTTGTTATATGTTATTAGCGAAAGCATATGAGCAGAAATAGTTTTAAAAGCTTCATCAATTATCTTTCTCGCCAAAAAGATCGAATAACGAATAACTGATAACAAATAACCGTAGTTTTCGTGATTACGGCTATTGACTATTGACTATTGACTATTGAAACATGAATCCCTACCTTACATATCTGCTTGCGTTTTCTCTATCTTTTGCTCTTTCCGCAGCACTGACCCCTCTGGTCAGACGCGTGGCCCTCCGGCGGGGTCAGGTGGCCAGACCTCGTGACGACCGCTGGCATACCAGGCCCACGGCTCTCATGGGTGGGGTGGCTATCTTTACCGCTTTCTCTCTGGCAATGGCGGTGACTCTGTTGTTTTCACCGGCCGGTGCCCTTGCAAAATTCCTGCCGCTGTTCCTGTGCGCTTTCCTCGTATTTTTGCTTGGTCTCATCGATGATATCTATCACCTGCCTCCCCAGACGAAGCTGGTGGGGCAGATTATCGCTGCGGCAACACTCGTCTCTCTCGGCTTCAAGATCAACTGGTTTGTTTCCTACACTCTGAACACGTTCGTGAGTGTGTTCTGGATCGTCGGCATCACCAACGCTTTCAACCTCCTGGACAACATGGACGGGCTTGCTGCGGGGATCGCCTTTATCTCTTCGCTCTTTCTTGCCCTCATCGTTTTGGTCAGCCCGGGACACGGGCCTGGAGAGGGGCAACTCTTGATCCTTGCCTTATTCATGGGGGCGCTTCTGGGTTTTCTCCTGTACAATTTCCATCCGGCCTCCATTTTTATGGGGGATTCGGGGAGCCTTTTTATCGGCTTCTTGCTGGCCGGCATCACCACGCACCAGAGGGTCTTTCATTCCGGCCATTTTCTGCCCATTATCATAGTTCCTGCGCTTATTCTCTTCATACCGATCCTGGACACCGGTTTTGTATCGGTCATGCGTACGCTTTTCGGCCGCTCCATTGCCCAGGGAGGCAAGGACCATTCCTCACATCGGTTGGTGGCCATCGGGTTGCCGGAACGTAAGGCGGTGCTCACCCTGTACGGATTTTCGTTAGCGGGCGGCACGGTGGCGTTTGTGGGCGCTGCGTATGGGATAGGGATATTCTTCGTCTGTCTGGTTATTTTCCTGCTTGTTTCACTCTTTTTCTGGCTGTACCTGGCAAGGGTGCGTGTGTATCCTGATGAGGAAAAGACTGTTGTCGAAAGAAGCAAGGCTCTCACCAGGATCTGGGTCGATTTTACCTACAGACGGAGAGTTTTCGAGGTGTTCCTGGATGTTTGGCTGATCTCCTTTGGATACTGGCTTTCCTATTTCCTTCGCTTTGAGGGTCCAGCCTATGTTGCTAACTTTCCTGTGTTTCTCAAAACGCTGCCTATCGTCCTCGCCTCTTTTATGCTTGCCTATTTCGCCTTTGGCGTATACCGGGGTGTCTGGCGCTATACCAGCGTTGCCGACCTTATTACCTATGTCAAGGCGGTGACGAGCGGTGTAGTGCTGAGCATCCTGATCATCCTCTTTCTTTACCGCTTTCAGGGCTATTCCCGGACGGTCTTTGTTATCTACTGGGGCATTTGCCTGTTCTTTCTGGCGGGTTCAAGGCTCTCTTTCCGAATGATTGCCGAAAGCGTACGACGGAACTCAGCTGCCAACGGCAGGCGGGTGCTTATTTATGGCGCTGGAGATAAGGGGGAGTTTGCTCTTCGCGAGATCCTAAATAATCAGAAGCTGGCACTGACACCGGTGGGCTTTATTGACGATGATGTGCGCAAGCTCAGGAAAAAGATTCAAGGGTATAAGGTTTTGGGCGGGCGAGACAGAGTGGCGGACCTCATCGTCAAGCACAGGATACGCGAAATTATCGTCGCCTCCAGAAATATTCATCCAGAAAACCTCCAGACTACCTGCACTGTTTGCGAGCAACTGGGAGTAATCGTAAGGAATCTGGAGCTGTCTATCAAATAAGAGCCGAAAGGCGAAAGAAGAGTCATCCAACAGAATGGGGCCGGCTGACATGACACTGCCCGCAACTGGAATGGCAATTCGTGCAATGGGTGTCCATGGCCGAAGTTACCGTGGACATTGTCTCGCGGTCGGTGGTATCCATTCGAGCGAATATTATTTTCTCAAAAGGAGCCAAAACTTTTTGCAGTCACAAGCTATTTAATGGCGATATATTTCTGCCATCCACATGGAATGTTGGAATGTTGGAATAAAAGATTTCTTCCTTTGGTCGAAATGACAAAAAAAGCAATGGGTGTTGTAACTACTCAGGTTGTCAGGTTCACGGTTCAAGATAGTTACCAACTGTTTTGATTTGGGTGTGGATTGATTATGGCGACAGAGAGCTTTCACGATATGTTCACCCAGGATGTTTTGAGAAAGCTATTTCCAGGAGACCGGGCCGACCGGTTTTTTGATGCCCTTTATGGAGATACAACAGAAGGTGCTTACGACATAAGTCTGGAATTCAAGGGACACAGCCAAAACAAACTACAATTTGAGTTTCACCTGAAGCAGCGGCCAGACAAATGTCTGGGTTGTAATCTCACCTATGGACTACCACAAATATTCTCTCGCCATCCAATCATAAATATCAACGGGCTGGTTCAGGAAATAGACAACCTACTAAATGGACGAGCTAGATGTACAGACTGGCAACTCGGCATGACCCAAGTGGTATCCAGTGAACTCCATGTTATTCCATTAATCCTTTTCCAGGATACCTGACCCGTGGCTCGCGCTTACATGGAGACTGAAGCCCATTCTTTCATAACGAGGATGGGCTTTTTCTTTTCCAAGTCGCTTCGAGTAGCAGCAATACAGACTTCCTAAACATCTTCGACTTTTTGCATATTGACAAAGTTCGCTGTCATGGTAAGAAAGATCAAGAAACTGTACGGACTTCAAATGGATATATCAGTACAAAGAACCGGCGTTGAGGCTTTTTTTATAGGCATCCTCGAACGCTCGGAATGGTTGTCGTATTATGCCCGGTCCAGGGGATGGGGCTTTATCATGACCTGGGCACACAGGATTGCCGGGCTCGTACTGGCCCTCTATATGCTTTTTCATATTTACACCCTTTCGGCCCTTTACGAACCTGCGGCGTTTGCCTCAAAGATGAAGTTTGTTGACAATTTTATTTTCAGTTTTTTTGAATGGGCATTGGCTGTTCCGGTCATATTTCACGCCTTGAACGGGGCCAGGTTGATCCTTTATGAAGTCTTTCGCATAAGGAATGACGCAATCATGATTCGCTGGGTGTTTGTGCTAAGCGCTATCTATATCATGACATTAGCCCTCGTTATGTTGATGGGGAATCAAGAGGTATCTCCCGGCTTTTTCTGGCTGATAGTGGCCATAGCAAGTGTTATCTCAGCCACCATTGTGTACAAAAGGCTCCGGCACACACAAAATGGCACGTTGTGGAAACTTCAAAGGGTGTCAGGGGCCTTGCTTCTTCCCCTGGTTTCAGGCCATATGTTTTTCATGCACCTGAACTACCGGGTAGGCCACGATGTAGATACCATACTGGCAAGGATCTCTGCCCCCGGCATAAAGGCCCTGGATGTTGCCTTTGTCAGCTTAGTCTTTTTTCACGCCGGCTTCGGGCTTTACACCATCATAGGCGATTATGTGGAAGACAGCCGCATAAGGAAAGGCCTTACAGTCTTGATAAGTTTTGTCCTGGGTGTCTTTGCCTATGCAGGGGCTAAGATTGTTTTAAGTATATAGGCGATTGGTAATGAAATTCGTGTTTTTTATGGAAAAGAATTCCTTGTTTGGAAAACAAATTCGAATATCGAAATCCGAAATTCGAAACAAATTCGAATACCGAATGACAAAATGACCAAAACCAATACGTTGGAAATTAAATGTTTTTGTCATTGGAGCATTTCTATTTCTGTCATTGTTTCGGATTTCGTGCTTCGTATTTCGAATTTATGAATGACCGGCGAATAGATCCAAATATGAGTTCTATGACCTGTCTGGTTCGAATTTGTCCGAGTTAGGAGAGACAAGGGTGGGAAAGAAACTCCGAATCGATTCCGTACTGAGGCCGGAAGTTCTGGTGATCGGTGCTGGTGGGGCAGGCCTCAGATGTGCTGCGGAAATATGCGAGCGCCGTCCGGGCACAGCCGTCGTCGCTGTGACCAAGGTGTATAGCCCTCAAAAGTCCCATACCTCCACAGCCCAGGGGGGCATGGCCGCGGTTGACCCGAATGATCCTGTGGACAAAATCATATACCATATGTTCGACACCTGGAAGGGCTCGGACTGCTCCTCGGATCAGAATATCATTAAAAAAGTCTGTGAGTCGGCCTGGGAGCAGATACTCTGGCTGGAAAGACACGGCATGCATTTCAGCCGCACCGAAGAAGGCCGTATTGCCAAGAGACCCTTTGGCGGTCATATGCTCGATTTTGGAGAAGTCAAGGCGTTTCGTGCTTGCTACGAAGCCGACCGCACCGGCAAGGGGATAATGGACACGGTGTGG
This sequence comes from Desulfobacteria bacterium, assembly GCA_030145035.1. Classification (GTDB taxonomy): domain Bacteria; phylum Desulfobacterota; class Desulfobacteria; order Desulfobacterales. The sequence goes on from JAQYWL010000109.1 coordinate 5,550, forward strand.
GCTGAATCCCTCAAGCACGGGGTCTCGTTCCTGAATCAAAGTGTGGCAACAGAGTTGCTATTCAGGAATGGTCGCTGCATAGGGGCTGTTGTTTTTATGGAACAGAGCGGAAAGTTCGCGGCCGTTCTGGCCAAGGCCACTGTCATGGCCACCGGGGGCAAGACCCGTATGTATCAAGTGAGCAGCAACTGCCGCCAGAACACAGGGGATGGGTTGGCCCTGATGTTTCAGGCGGGGCTCCCTGTGATGGATTTAGAGGCCGTGCAATTCCACCCCACGGGCATTGTGGGCCCCGGGATCCTCGCCAGTGAGGCGCTGCGTGGTGAAGGCGCCATCCTGCGGAACAAGGATGACGAACCCTTTATGGAGAGGTATGCTCCCACGGCCAAAGACCTTGCCCCCCGGGATCTCGTTTCCCGGTGTATCATGACGGAGATCCGTGAAGGGAGGGGGTGCATTCACCCCGATCACAAGCTCCCCCATGTCTGGCTGGACCTAAGACATATCCCCGAGCATGTTCACAAGACCAGGATCCAGGAAGTTTGCGGGTTTTTCTGTAAATTTGTGGGGGTTCAGCCCCAACACGAGTTGTGTCCGGTCACGCCGACGGCCCACTATCAAATGGGCGGTGCACCGACCAACGAATTTGGCGAGGTCCAAAAAGACGACCGGCAAATCGTGCCCGGGTTATACGCTTGCGGGGAGTTTGCCGCAGCCAGCCTGCACGGTCACAATCGCCTTGGTACAAACTCCCTGTTGGAGTTGATCACAATGGGCAAGGTGGTGGGAGAAAGGGTGGCAGCCTACCTTCATGACGCGCAAGATCCCGGCGATGTCCCTCAAGACGGAGGACAGCGCGTTTTCGCTCAGTTCTCGCGTTATCTTGAATCAGAGGGCAAGGAGCATTATGCCGAAATTCGCGATGCACTTCGTGTGCTCATGACGGAAAAAGTGGGCGTGTTCAGGAATGAGAAAGGCCTTACAGACGCGATCGAAGAACTCAAGGAACTCAAGGAAAGGGCTGCGCACATGAAGCTGGCCAGCAAGTCGCTCGTTATGAACCAGGAACCCCTTCAGTTCTGGGAGCTAAATCATCTTCTGGACGTCTCCATGGTCATTGCCTACTGTGCCCTGGCCAGAAAAGAGTCAAGAGGCGCCCATTATCGGGAAGACTATCCCGAAAGAAGCCCTAAGTTCCAATATCATACCCTGGCTTACATGACAGAGTACGGCAATGTGACCCTCGCCAATCGGCCTATTGACATGAGTATCTTCGAGGCCCGGGGAGAGCACTATGAAAGGTTCGGCATCATTGAGAGAAAATATTGATTTCCCGTGACTGATCAAAGAGGATATTTTGTCTCTCACAGAGGTCGCAGAGACGCAGAGTTCTTGAGCTGAATCCTTGAGAGGAGGATTCAGCTCAAATCCCGCCATAAGCGGGACTGTCGCGGAACATCGTCATCAACATAGATGCCTGTATCCTCCCTAAATGTTAGCACAACCTATAAAAATGCCACGACAGTGGCTGAGCGTTTTGTCTGATTTTTCCTCCCTGCCCCGTTAAATGCAGAGCCTATTTAACCGGGGTCAAAAAATCAGACAAAGTATTTGTCTCTGAGACCTCTGTGGGCTCGAGCGACCAAAGGGAGCGGGCGAGAGAACTCCGTAATCGGTTACGATTTGCTCGTTCAGGAGAGATTGCATGTCGCAAGAATACGACCTCACGCTAAAAATCAGCCGCTACGACCCTGATACGCGACGATCATGGGTGCAGGATTACCGACTCGAAGCGTGTCGAATCCTGCGCTTTGTGGATTTGTTTCGAAAGATCAATGACGAGCAGGACGCCACCCTGGCATGGAATTCTTCGTGCGAGCACGGCCAGTGCGGCACATGCGGCATGAAAATCAACGGCAAGCCCCTCTTAACATGCGAACTCCTGGTAGAAAATGCCGTAAAGCTTTTCAAGACACAGTCCTTTACCGTTGAGCCCTTAACAATAGCCCCGGTCATTCGTGATCTGGTCATAGACATGGAAAGGGCCTATGAGCGAGTCCATCTTGTGAAACCCTACATCATTCAACCAGCCCCCCAGCACCCCGAGGGCGATGAATACCGGATTTCGCCGCAGGTGCTGGAGTCCTACGTTGAGGCAACGCGTTGCGTTAATTGCTTTTGCTGCGCGACTGCATGCGTTACCCAAAAGAACTACCTCGGGCCGAATGCCATGCTTGCCAATATTGTCCGCCTCATGGATCCCCGGGAAACAGCGAAAGAGGAAAGGATGGATATCTTATACAGTGGGCAGGGAACACCTCGGTGCCGCACGGCGCAGGCCTGTAGCTTCGTCTGCCCGAAGGAGATCGACATCGCCCATTTTATCGCCCTGGCCAAGGAAGGAAATTTTGGGTAATACTTATGATTCGCTTAATAGGGATAGACTTTTGTTAATTTTGAGAATCTATAAAAAGATATATATATTCCTCAACGGGATAAAGATTTAGGTCCATATAAGAATTAATCTAAGTACGAATTTATTAAGCGAACGATGAGTAATACTTTGATGCCATATGAATTCTCTCGTGGAATTCTGATTTTCAATTGAGGTGAGAGAAAAGTGACTCAACAGGCTGCTAGAAAAATCAAGGTCAGCTTTAGTCAGGCGTTTGGCCTTTTAGCCCCCTACATAAAGGATCGAGTAATAGGGCAGATTAAGTCCGTTTGGTTGATTATCCTTTACTTGGTCTTCTTTCAGACTGTGATTTTGGGAATCAGGATTGCCGATGCATCCATCATTGCCATTGGCATTGTACTCGTCGTTGCGGGCCTCACATTTTTTATGGAAGGTCTCTTTTTGGGTCTTATGCCCCTGGGCGAATTGGTCGGTGTTAAGCTTCCCCAGAAATCCATCCTCCCTGTTATCCTCTGTTTTGCTTTAGTGTTGGGCTTTCTTGCAACATTGGCAGAACCCGCTATCCAGGTATTACAAGTGGCAGGGCGCGCGGTAAATCCCTGGGAAGCCCCCCTTTTGTTTCTGCTATTGACTAAATATTCCCATATTCTTGTTTACTCTGTAGGTGCAGGGGTTGGAATCGCCGTTGCTTTCGGTATGATAAGATTTCATTATAACTGGTCTCTAAAGCCCTTTATATATATTCTTGTTGGGGGGCTGGTTTCCCTTACAATGTGGGCATTTTTTGACCAAAATATGCTCACCATTACAGGCCTTGCCTGGGACTGCGGTGCCGTAACCACCGGTCCTGTGACGGTCCCCCTTATTCTGGCACTCGGGATTGGAATTTGCAGGATGGTTGGATCAGTTGAATCCGGAACCATGGGTTTTGGAGTCGTCACGCTTGCCTCCTTGTTCCCCATACTCACTGTTCTTCTTTTGGGTGCGTTTCTGCTTGGCTCAGTCCCGGAGCCTATGAAGGAGGTCGATTTTTTCAAAAAGAAAAATCGCAGAACAACGGAAACCCTGTTTGACAATAAAGAGGGGATGGTACGCTATGTCTTGTTTAACGCGAGCATTGAAAGCCAGATTGCTTACTTCGGTGGAAGCAAGGAAAGAATGATCCAATATCTTGAGGAGCTTTCCGAAAACGAATCCAAAAGAACGGCTGTTTTTGGTGATGATCCGGACGCTCTAAAACGTTGGGCAATCGCACATGGAACCGAGGAACAGCGGTATTCTGTATTCGGAAGTCTGGACGCTATCCAGAAAGCCGTTAGCCGATATTCAACATCTCTCAAAAAGGCCGTAGATGTCCCTAATCTTCTGGTAAGGAATAGCATTGCCGCGGTGAAAGCCATAGGACTTCTCACGCTACCCCTTTTTCTAGTTCTTTTTATTTTACTACGTGAAAAACTGCCTCGTCCTGATGAGATTCTGCTGGGCTTGTTGTTTACTATTTTGGGAATGGGAATATTCAGCATCGGCATTGAGCTGGGTCTGGACAAACTTGGAAACCAGGTTGGCAACATGCTTCCATCTTCCTTTAAGACCATTCAACTTTTAGA
>JAQYWL010000357.1 GCA_030145035.1 Desulfobacteria bacterium
CAATAATATCAACCCATTAATACCATATCTAGAAGTATTTGTAAAGCTAAAAAAGCAGTCCAAGAAGAAAAATAGTAGTAAAATCTCATGAGCACAATAAAACCTAACTGACTGTAATTTATAGACCATCAGACTATTCGGCCAAGCACTACTTAACCCACTTTTTGTTCTTTTTCTTGAGTTGACCTGGAGGATATCTACGCTTATGCTCTTCGAAGTGGGTATAGGGTCTATCGGTATCCAGCTCGATGGTCACATAGCTGCCAAGCCGGAACTGTATCTCCTGAGGCAAGGACACGGACATTATCCAATTGTCTCCCTCAACGTAAAAATACACCTTTCTTCTCCTTCTGATCACCCAGAGCACGTCTAAAATATCACCGGCTTGCTCATTCTTTGGTGTCTTTCTCGACATAAAGCGGAAAAATCTTTAATCCTGGCCTGAGGCTGTTTATTGAAATCGTCGTGGTAAGTAGGGAAGCGGGGGAAAGAGAGACGTAGAAATATCTGCTTTAAATGTATTTCGAGAATCTAAGGCGAATAAGGTTCAACCAACGGAGGTGCTAGCGTTCTCCTGCTTGAATCTGTTGGAGGGTTTCACGATACCTGTTTACCAGCGGCCCTCCTAGTTTCACCGCCTTCCGCGCGGCTTCCAAAGCCTCCTGGTGTTTTCCCAGTTCCCAGAGCACTTGAGCCAGATTATTGAATGCCGATCCATTAGTCGGAAATCGACGACTTGCTTGCCGGAAAGCAGCTTCGGCCGATCTCTTGTCACCCAGTGCATAATAGCTGTTGCCCAAGCCTATGTGAGCACCAAGGCTGTCAGGCCATCGGACTAGCGCGGTCTTGTACCCCTGGACTGTCGCTTGGTATTGCCCTGCCTTCTCCAGGCCGACTACTGCTGAAACGAAATCGTGTTGGGTAGCTGTGGCGGGCAATCGGGTGGGTGGCAGGACTAAGAGTCCCCAGTGGCCACTTCGTGCCCAGGTATTCTCAAAGACTCGAAGGGAAAGCCGCTTTCGTGGGGTATTCATTGAATGAACTATCACTATCCCTTGATCGAGGTCATATCCGACAACAACCGCATAATGCCAGGCCGGCTTCCAGGAAAGTCCAAGATTCTGCAATACTACTACAGGATGGCCAGCGCTAACTTCCATGAGCATAGCAGCCGGGCCGGAAATGGGATAGGCGATTCTCCCGTGCCGGCGAGCTGCTGCGATCATCGCGGGCTGGAGGCTCCCTTTTATAGATGGCGTGAATACCTCCGGTGCAACCGTGTCAGTATCTGCACGGATCCCGGACCAGGCAAGCGCCATGGCGAGTGTTGCAGGGCCGCAGTGGAAGGCTTTCTGAGGATAAAACGGCACTGATTCCAGTTCATGCCGAGAAGGGAGATGTTCACCGGGCTGCGGCCACTTTCTTTGCGGCATGGCGCACCCAATGAACATGAGATTGATCGCGATGAATAGCAAAAATGCGAGGTACGCCTGAAATTGGTCGGATCGACCGCTATGAAACTCGTAGCCAAAGTCAGCTCTTCTTGCGAGCATGTTTCTTTACGAATGGGAAAACGTCAGTGTATCCCAAGATGTCTGTAACCAATAGAACAACAAAAACAAAGAGGCCTGCAAATATGATAGCGCTCAAAGCGTCGCCTCCAGCAGGTAGTTCCTCAACCTTTTTCGCAAGACGTACAACCTCTGTATTAGAGAGCCCCTCGACCCGTCTTTCCGCTTCCTTTGGATCAATACCCTGGGCCGTTAGTGCCTTCTGTACGTCCTCTCGAGCCAGAACCCCTTCGAGGTACTGACGTGCTTCCTGGCCCCGGGCCACATCAAGCGCCGTTTCGGTGCCGATCACGGCCGCTAGACAAGACTGATACGGCACCACAAGTGACAGCATGGAGACTGTCACAAAAAGACTCACAGATTTAGCCAATCGCCGAATAGTTCTCATTGTAAGCCTCCACAAATCTGAATTGGAATGCTCAACCCCGTTATTCTAGAGCTGGCGCAATTGCCACTGCTTTAAAGGTCTTAGGCTAAACTTTCATATCCTTGGGTTGTCAACTTGTCAATGGATCAGAGATAGCTTGCCAACAGTTACACTTGCCAACCTGATAATTTTGTCAAAGATTCTTAATCCATATCACAACTTTTGTCAAGTTTTGGCCAAATGTATTAAGGTCATAAGGAAGTTAGCCTAATCTGAGTTTATGGCAGGAGACTATGTGTAAATTCGCCATCTTATATAGCGAAAAGTTAAAGGAGTATGATCTTGGACATGTGCTTACCCAGGATAGATACCAGAATTTTATCGAACTATTTCAAGAAAGACTTGGTCACTATTCCGATTTTAAAATTGTGACTCCCCCCTATGCCACTGACAGTGATCTGAAACTCATCCACACCGAGGACTATATTCAACGTATCGAAAGGTGCGAAAGCAGGGACCCATTTGATACGCCGCTTTCTCCTGGCTTAGTGAGAGCCGCAAAGCTGTTGGCAGGAGCGGGGAAGTATGCGGGAGAGCTAGTTCACTCTGGAGAATATGCCAAAGCGTTTGTGATCGGGGGAGGAGTGCAACATGCAAGCAGGAACCGCGAGAAAGGTTTTGGTGTGTTCAGTGACGTAGGAATCTGTGCCCAGAATTTAGTGCAAAACTTTGGTGTTACGAAGATTCTTATCATTGATACAGATGCCCATGCGGGCGACGGCATCTACGAAATTTTCTCCGAAGATCCAAAAGTGTTGTATCTATCCATGCATCAGGATCCTTCCACCCTGTATCCTGGCAAAGGTTTTGTAGATGAGATTGGCAACGGTTTGGGCAAAGGCTATTCCGTCAACGTCCCTTTGCCACCCCACGCGGGGGACACGGTCTACGAATATGCGCTGAACCAAGTTTTCGTTCCTTTGGCTGAAGAATTTGAGCCGGAAATCATATTGATGGTGGATGGCAGCGACCCACATTTCACAGATCGCATAACGCAAATGGGACTAACTCTGAAAGGAATAAAGATGGTGGCAACGCTTGTAAGCGAGACGGCAGATAGAATCTGCGCGGGCAAGCTCATCGATTTTGTGGGCTCCGGCTACAGCTCCAGTCTACAGGTCGTGTCCCTCGGCTGGCTCGCTTCGATTGCAGGTGTCACAGGAACTGAAGTTGCAATAGAAGAACCTTACCCGATACCACCTGACTTGAAACCAGACCGTGGATTGAAAGAAGCTAGCGAGACTGTTCGAAGCATCAAGAATAGACTTTCAGCCTACTGGACGTGCTTCGGTTCATGAACTCATTGTACTTACTAGTCCTATTTCTCAGAAGCAAGGTGGCCGAAAATTCAGGCTCGAACCGTGGGAGGCTACCCTGGGAATGTTTCATTTTTAGAGGGCAAAAGTAACGATATCATCTGGCCACCACAAACATTTAAGCCTTTCAATATGTTGAATAAATAGCACTCATGGAAAGTCGTAACGCCCGCTGGAAGCCATGGTTAGGCTCGAGGGCGTTCAACACTCGCTCAGTGAGTCATTTTGGTTCTGCGTTCCTCAACATCTGAAGGATTTTAGCCCTTATTTCACCATCCAAACTTTCCTCAGCAAGATCCAGCGCGGTCTTGCCACTAATGTCTTTCTCGTTTATATCAGCGTCCCGCTTCAACAATGCGCGCACTACATCGGTGGAGCCGTCTAGTACGGCCACCATGAGCGGTGTCCTCCCATTATTAGCGTTTTTCGCATTTACATCAGCGCCTTTATCGAGCAAGGACCGAACTATTTCTGTATGGCCCCGGAGTGCCGCGATCATAAGTGCCGTCCAGCCCCCACCGCGAAACCCTGGGCAATCACATGCCGTATTGACGTCAGCGCCCCTGTTCAGCAAAGTTCGCACTACGGACGCGTGGCCTCTCTCCGTTGCTGAAAGCAAGGCTGTCCATCCATTCTCGTTCTGTTCGTTTACGTCAGTGCCAAGGTCGAGCATGAAACCTACAGTATCATTCCTCTCTTCCTCGGTCACCCCCACAAATGTTGATGCTGCCGCGCACCTCAATGCATTGGAGCCGACCTTATTCACATCGGCGCCTCTATCGAGCAGAATGCGCAAGACTTCGAGCTGTCCCAGACACGCCGCTGAGATGAAGGCTTCGTTTATTGCCGCGGCATCAGCGCCTTTATCGAGCAAAATGCGCAAACTGTCAGTCTTTCCCGCCGATGCCGCCCAAGACAATGCTGTCCCGCCTCCCCTGTTTTTCTTATTGACGTCAGCCTTTGCCTTCAACAAAGCGTCAAGGATCGGGGTATGGCCTTTCTTCGCTTCGTACATGAGAGCTGTGTTACCTTCCTTGTCTGTCGCGTTTGGATCCATGCCAGCAGCTAAAAATAGATTCACTGCAGTTATATCGCCCTTTTCTCCGCTCCGGACAAAGGCTTCAGGCGTATACTCCAGAGACATCTGACTCAGCGCCATGCGGGCTGCTTCTGGCTGCTTCTTAGTTATCAAACTAAAAAGGTTCCTTGCTGCACCTGTAAATGCCGACAGGGCAATAACAATTGTTCCCAGGACGATAACGCAAGCGGCTATAGGGTTATTCTTGATCCGTGAAATGATTCTATCGTATTGAATGTTTTGCCGTTTCATGACTTCATGGTTTGATGGACCGACGGTATTGGTGCCTGCATTGATTCTGGCAAGATCACCCAGCATAGCCATTCCAGTTCCAATTGTAGATAGCCAGATTCTATAATCACCCACCAGGGGATTTTGTCATAGATTTGTAATGGACATCACCAGCTTTGTCAACTTTTTGGGCCCCAATTTGGGACACTGGCTTCATTTACACTGCATCTTCGTTCCAGCTCGGATTTTCTCGATCATCTGGATGCAGTAAAGCTGCATCGCCGTTCGCGTGCCAGAATGATTTGTCAATCGGCGCATCAGCATATGTATATTTTTTCTCGTGTCCAAAAGGACACCACCACTGCTCCACAACTTTCACCAGGTAGAAGACATAAGCAAGCAACGCAACGGACAGTGGGCAATAGAGCTTACAGTTGAAGATCCAAAACAGCTTTGATCTGGTGATTGAAACGATAGATCCATACTTGGCTAGGAATCTATCGGACACTATTTGGTTTTTTCGAGTGTAACGGTGACTGACCCAGCTCGGAACAAAATCCTTCCAATATGACTTTAGCTTACGCGCCCCAACCATCCTAAGATGAGCTCGAACCAAGAGAGCACACAGAATCATCGGCACAGTTCCTACCAGTATCGGAATGTAAATCAGCGGTAAGGGATAGATTGGCCTGCTTCAGTTCGTAATCAAAGTCACGATAAAACTTATGTCCCAAATGCGCTTGGCTCAGTTGTGATCTCATTAATAGGAAGTCCTTTTCAGTATTGATTGATAAGAAGTCACTTTTTGGTGGGGCGACTATAGCGAAAACTGACTTGTGCGTCAAGTGGAGATCCTTGGCTATATTGATAGCACGTTACTGCTCTATATTTGCCTAACGTTTGAGTTTCAGATAGGCGCCGAGCTATGCTGTAAGGTACGTCTTCATTGATCGGGAAATATAATCTTTCGTTCATCAAAAATCTTGTGTACCTTCCCTCGTGCATGAGACACGACATCACTAGCATCAAACCTTCCGCGAACAACATTTAACAACTGCCATACGGTGAAACAGATGAAGGGTGCCGCCAGGCTATAACCTATAAACCCTTTTTCGGTATGGGCAAATACTGCAAAGACGATCCCACATGCCGCGATTGTAAGGAAACAAGAGGCAAAATAAAGCTTTCTAAGACGGGCCTTTGACTTACTATAGACTTTTACTTCAAAGGAACTATGGCATATCGGGCAGGTGAGATCTATTTTGTTGTATCCTTCCTCAGGAACAGTAAACGTTTCTCGCCATGTTTTATATTGAGTCGATGTAATCCTACCTCGACCTCGGCTTTCATAAATCACTTTTTCAATCTCACATCCCAATCTTATTGAAACAGTACTCGGCATTATTCTCCGCCTTCGCTTGGTCTCGTTCACCTGCCCGGGTGGATCACTTGTCATATGGCTATGACGCAGGCCGGTTCCTTTCGTGGTTTAAATAGTTACGGTATCTTGCCAGCAGTTACGCTCGACAACCGAACAGTCTTATTGCAGATTTCTAAATCTTATCGAAGATCAAAAACGACCGTTCAGGGCACTGAAGACGTTTTCCATTGTGGCCTTAGGATTACCGGACAAATAATTCGAAATAATGTTTGCCACAAATGATGTGCAACTCAAAGGCATGTGTGTTTGTAACACACAATAGGATGCTGATCAGAATCGAGTGGAATATGAATGCCTTTTTCAACGATAATCAAACCTATTCTTGGTACATTCTTGAAGCAGACCAAGAATAATCAGTTGATTCTTATGGTACAAAATTCCAGCTTTTCCCAAGCCAGAACCGGTTAAACATAGAAGATAATAACCAAATCATCAGTTTTGGCAAGATCTTTTGCCAACCGGGATGAGCACTTTTGTGTAAGGGTTTTGTCGAGACAAAGGGCCGAGAATTAAGGCTGGAACCGCAGTAGGTCACCCTGGATATGCCACAATTTTTAAAATGTGGGTGAAATGTGGGGACTGAAATGTGGGGACATCCTATATTGCCCAATGTTGAATATTGACCCTGACCCTCCGCTTCTCAGGAGGTTAATCAGATAATTCTCCTTGCCTTTTTGGTATCTTAGGTCTACTATTAACAATCTTTTCGAGAGACCATCTGAAAATATATAATTCAGCGATGTCTCAGAAAAGAGTTCCTGTTTTTGATTGTTTTTATCTTGAAAGGAGAATTTTCTCGTGGCTCACTCCGCTAATGAACAATACATAGTAGATGAGAAAGGTAATCCCACTGCTGTCATTCTTCCAATAGAAGATTACAAAAATATTCTTGCCGTTTTGCAGGAACTTGAAGACCACAAGGAAACGAAGATACTTTCCCAATCAGCAGAATTCAAGAAATTGGTCGAAAAGGGATTACAGGACATCAAATTAGGCAGAATCAAGCCCTGGAAGGAAGTTTGGAATGAGCTATGAAGTTTATTTGACTCAAACCTTCCAGAAGTTCATAAAAATTCTGAACGAGATACGAGAGATACGAGTGCCGAGTACGAAGCGAGTACGGGATCGGGCCAAGCTATCATATTGAAATATCTGGATTAGTGTTCCAGAAATAGGTGTTTCCAGCACCAATATCGGCATTTTTGGTTTCAAAAACGTCACGAGAAGCAACCTGCGGCTCTCGAAGCTGGTACGGCTCCCGGCTCTCAAGGACCTTTCGCCCAGCCCCGGTCCCTCGCAAATTTGAGCAGGAACCCGCCTTATGGCACCTGTGGATTATTTGCCCCGTGGAATCTGTGTGCCGTGAAATAGGAACTCTATTTCACTGGGGTGCTACTATTCCACCGGGGAGGATATTCCCGTGGGGCGAAGTAGATTTAACTGGGGTGTGCCAGACGTGCCCCGGAATATGGTGCCCTTCCGCCCTAGCCATGTGCGCCTACTTAAATTGCCCTTTTTGCCCCCAAAAAACTCATTTTAGGGCCAATATTAGCCCACTGTTCGACATCATTTCCTTTAATATTAGTGATTTAGCTTGGCCCGACCCCATTTCATGAGTTCATGAGCTACCCCATTTCCGTTCACTTTAAGCCCTTGATTTTTTTAAATTCTTTAACATTATTCGTGACCACGGTAAAGTTGTGGGCAAGGCAAACAGCCAAATCTGACAGAATAAGAGAACCCCGACCCCATTCTGTTTATCCTGTAATCCTGTCAAAAGCCTGTCTCTGCTGAACGTCTACCTA
>JAQYWL010000525.1 GCA_030145035.1 Desulfobacteria bacterium
ATGTCAGTATAAGCGTAGCCACTTATCTGGATCGGAACGGTATTCCTATGGGCAGTGTCCACACCTTACGAGACATTACCGAACGAAAGCGCTTTGAAGTCCAACTCCAGCAGGCTGCGAAGATGGAGTCCATCGGCACCCTGGCTGGTGGCATTGCCCATGACTTTAACAACCTGCTCATGGGTGTCCAGGGAAATGTCTCCCTAATGCTTATGGATATGGATTCCACGCACCGCCATTATGAACGCTTAAGAAGAATTGAAAAGCAGGTTCAAAGCGGAGCCAGGCTAACCTCACACCTCCTTGGATATGCCAGGAAAGGAAGATATCAGGTCAAGCCCATCAACCTGAGCGAAATAGTGTTAGAGACCTCTGACACCTTTGGCAGGACCAGGAAGGAGATTACGATTCATCGAGAGCTTGCCAAAGACCTATTTGCCGTAGAGGCAGACCAGGGGCAGATCGAGCAGGCCCTTTTGAATCTATTTATAAATGCTTCAGATGCCATGCCTGGTGGCGGAGATCTTATCTTAAAGACCATGAATACGACCCACGAGGATATGAAGGGCAAGCTCTATGATCCAAAACCGGGCAACTATGTCCTGTTAACGGTTGCCGACACAGGCACAGGCATGGACGAAAAGACCATGGAGCGCATCTTTGATCCGTTCTTTACGACAAAGGAGATGGGCAGGGGCACCGGTCTTGGTTTGGCTTCTGCTTATGGGATCATAAAGGGCCATGGTGGATATATTGATGCGGAATCCAGGAAGGGGCAAGGCACCACCTTCAGTGTTTACCTGCCTGCATCAGAAAAGAAGGTGCAGAAAGCTGTCGAGACTGCTGATGAAATCATTAAGGGAACTGGAACGGTCCTCCTGGTAGACGATGAAGAGGTTATCCTGGAAGTAGGCCAGGACTTGCTGGAAGCTATGGGCTACCGGGTACTCATAGCCAGAGACGGCAAAGAGGCGATCGAGGTTTATAGGAAAAATCAGGATGGCATAAACTTCGTACTTTTGGACATGATTATGCCGGACATGGGGGGTGGTGAAGCCTACGACAAGATGAAAGAGATTAATCCCGATGTAAAGGTCCTCCTATCAAGTGGCTACAGCATCGACGGCCAGGCAACCGAAATATTGGAAAGAGGTTGTGATAGTTTTATTCAGAAGCCTTTCGATATGAAAGAGCTGTCTCAGGCGATAAAGGAGGTTCTGGGCAAAGAATAGCTTTCAAGAAATAATTCCTTCAGTTGTACAATTTTCGAGATATTTATTTGTGGGGCTGCATAAGCTGTGATCAGGGTGGTGAGCGCCACTCGCTCATCAGTGCCGCAAGCCTCCGCTCTTTGATGGCAGCGCGGATTTGGCGCATCAATGATTCCAGAAAGTACAAATTGTGAACGGTCGCCAGGCGTATTGCCGAAGGTTCCCTGGCCACAAATAGATGTCTTAGATAAGCCCTGGAGTAATTGCAACAGGTGTAGCAATTGCACCCTTCGTCAATCGGGCGAGGATCATCCTTAAATTGCGCATTAAGGATATGTATCCTGAACCGCTCCGCCTTCTTAACAAAGAGTGTTCCGGTGCGGGCCATCCGCGTCGGTGCAGCGCAGTCGAATAGATCAATCCCTCGCTTTACCACCTCAAAGATGTCCCCTATCTCACCGATTCCCAGAAGATGCCGTGGTTTGTCTTCTGGCAGAAGCGGGATCGTCCATTCCAGGACCTGGTGCATCTCCTCCTTAGACCTGCCGAGAGAGCCCCCGATGGCATGGCCGTCAAAGCCCTGCTCTCCAATAAATCTGGCGCTTTCTTGCCTCAAATCCCGGTATGCCCCACCCTGAACGATTCCCAGGAGAGCTTGACTCTTGTCAGAAGTGCGCCGGTATTCCGCAAATGCACGCACAGCCCAGCGGTGTGTCCGCTCCATTGCCGCCCTGGTGTAATGGTAATCGTGGAGTGGCGAGGTGCACTCGTCCAGGACCAGGATGATATCTGCACCGAGTTTGCGCTCTATCTCCATGACGCGCTCAGGCGTGAACCGGTGTGGCGAGCCGTCCAGATGTGAGATAAATTCGACCCCATCCTCATCCACCCTTACCAACGGCTTTCCTTCTTTTGAGCTAAAATGTCCTCCGCGATCTCTCTCCTCCGGGAAGATCGGTGCGATCTTTCCCACCCCATGTTCTTTGCCTGCACCGAGGCTAAAAATCTGAAAGCCGCCCGAGTCGGTCATCAACGGGCCTTGCCAGCCCATGAATCGGTGCAGCCCTCCCATACTCTCTATTAGATCTTCGCCGGGTTGGAGGTGGAGATGGTAGGCATTGGTGATAATCACCTGGTTTCCGATCTTGCGAAGATCCTCCATTGATACGGCCTTCACCGTTGCCTGTGTGCCGACAGCGACGAATGAAGGCGTTTCGATGGCGCCATGAGGGGTGACCAGCTTCCCGGCCCGCGCCTTCCCTTCCTTTGCTAACAGATCAAATGAAAACATCAGCATCCTTCATTCCTCGGTTTACACTTTTCAAGAATGCGGGCGCCAAGAGATAAATTCTTTTATTCGTACTTTTTGGTGTCAGGTGTCAGGTGTCAGGAGCGACAAACGCGAGACCTGCCCGCCATTGCCGTGTATGCGGGCATTGTAACCTTGATGTGACGCAGGCGTTGGCAGGCGGGTCTGAAACCTGAACACTGAAACCAGGCACCAGGCACCAGGCACCAGGTGTCAGGTGTCAGAAACTGAAAAAGCAAGACCTGTACTGTTCTCAAGGCGTAAGCCGCAAACCTGAACACTGAAACCTGAACACTGGTCAATAGGTGTAAACTACTTTATGGCGAAAATGAAGGATGCCAAATCATCAGTAAAAAATGGTCAACGTCCGGTGATAAGGCCTTACCTTGAACTCCCCGTGCTGGCCCAGGTTCCACAGGATCCAATCGATCTCGAACGCTCTCAATCCCTTTTCCATCCGCTCCAGTTCGCGGCGGATCAGCTCAACCGCCCAGATGGTGTTTGCCCTGATCTCAACCTCCTCAGGACATCCCGGCTCAAGGTAGATCTCTTGATCCACCTTTTGCGCCAGGGCTTGCGCGTAATCAAAGATCCCCAGATGACGCAGCACCTGGGGCAGCTTGTAATCGGCGAACGCGGTGAGCTTATCGATGTCCGTAAAGTTTGCCCGGTCTTTACCATCGAATGCTCCATAGAGATCGGCAGCAAATATCTGCGCCCGCTTATAAAAAAAGACTTTATGACCCTGGTATTTTGCAACGTCCCGGAACGATGCCAATTTTTCCGCTAACAACAGGGCCAGCTTGACTGCTGATTTCCCAGCAGCGCCCACCATCTTGAATGCCTGCCCTTCATACTCTTTAAGGAGGACCTGCCCAAGTTCATTTAGGCTCTGTACACGATATTCCAGGAGTTGCAATTCCCCTTGGCCACCCAAAATCTGTTTCAATTTACTCAGGGTGACATCGGCCAGGTACTCGGCCTTGGTGATCGGAATCCCTGATTCGACAGCGTGTTTCAGAGAGGCTGCCAGAGCATAATAGCCGGAAAGCTTTCTCGATTCGTATTCAATCTCCCACTTGACCCTTCCTCGTGCGGGCCAGAAGCAGAAGTTGAGGCTGTCCAGGACGAGAAGGTAAGAGACCGTGGCTTCGCCACTGCCGCAAAAGTGGTAGTGAGAGTTCCAGCGCGGCACTTCGATCCCATCTGCAAGCACTTTCCGCGAGAAACGGATTAAGGCTTGTTTGTTGATCTGCACCTGGCGACTCTTTTTTGCTACGTTCTTTGCTGTCTCGAGTACTTCCCACATCGTTCGGGTGTACCTGTTAATTGCCTTCAAAATAGGGTTAGGCGAATGTTTCGGTAGATTGTAGTGTCCTGTCAGACCTCAAGTGTCTAACGAAAATAAATCAGTATGCCATAACTATGTCATTCCCGCGAA
>JAQYWL010000435.1 GCA_030145035.1 Desulfobacteria bacterium
ACACGGTTACGATCTCTGTTACTTATTATGACGTTCCCATAGGGGGTTACAACGAGGATAATGTGATCCCGGCTGCACAGGATGATCAAAAGATAATAAGCCAATCGACAGATGGAAATGGGATCATCACCATTAAGTTTAAGATCAGACACGCGATGGAGGTGGTTGGGTGTACCCTGCATACTTTTCAGTACAGCGTTGACGGCGGAGAGACCTGGAATGCTCCTCAAAATGAGGACAACTCCGAGTGCCTGAATCAAGGTCAAGATCCAACATGGTCTGATAATGGCGGCGCAGGATATCCCTCAGCAGCAGATTTTGACAGTGCCGAAGAACATTCCTTTACCTTCACCACCAAACACGCCGATGTTGCCGGACTTGACAACGTGGAGCAGGATGACGTTCGGATACGCTTCATGATAAATGACGGCACTGATGACAGCCCCTCCCCTGTCACATCACAAAATTTTCGCGTGGACAACTATCCACCCTTCGCACCCAGTTGGTAGTAAGGCAACCAGTCTCCGATTTTCTTCGCCTTGCGCCTCAACCTTCTCCCCGGTCCCACTGAATCCCTTCTCATTCAGTGGGACCCTCTCGTCCCTTACCCATTTTTACCCATTTCACCCCAAGGGACTTTTGGGTAATTTTTTTTCAATTCTACTTGACTCTATTTGAGTATCCGGTAGGATATAAAAATCGGCGAAGAACGGATGGAAGCATCTATTGAAATAATCGCATCACGGCTTGAAGAAAAAGGTAGAATATATACCTTTAGATGTCGTGACGTGGAAGTTGAGATTCTTTTTTTGAATCATTCCATCGAAAAAGCGAAAAAATGACAGCTTTCCATTGAACAAATTGGAGAATGCCTCTTGCTGCCAGATGAGGTGCTGATCGGTCATTTTGAGAGGTATATCGCTCATAAGCTGATTGGAAAACATCTTATACGGGCTGTTTATGAATATGTCGGAGCTTTGCCGGTCGTGATAACTGTTTACTTCCCGTATGCCTACAGGTACTTTCAAGGGGGATCCACTTATGAAGATAAAATACTCAAGTGATGCCGATGTCTGCATTATTGAACTGAAGCCAGGCATTCCTAAAGACTCTATTGATCTCAAAGAAGGCGTTATTTTGCATCTTGACCAAGATGGCAACCCACTTGAAATAGAAATAATTGATGCTTCAAAGTTCATTTCTTTGGATGAGGTTAGTTTCTCATTGCCAACGGTTAAGCTTCCTGGAGCAACACATGGGGAGATGGGACATCCATAAATTTATAAATAACTACTGGGAGATGGGACATCCATAAATTTATAACTTTCTTTCGAGATGGCACATATTTCTCACTTTCCCGCCAATAATCGTATCTCAACTTCGTAATTCGCCAGACAGAAATCGGTAAATACATGGATAAATTCTTTCCTCTTGGTAATGCAGAGAAAAATCTTATATGCTATATGCTGTAACAACAACCAAGTACCAGGTTTATTAAGTTGCCGAGTTTACTGTGGCAGAAAAAGAGTATATAATTCCTTACAGTGAGGATGCTAGGAAGAGGCACTATCACAAGACAACAAGAGGTAAGGTGCTGAAATTTATGGTTCAGTTAGAGGTTAAATATGAAGGGAACTGGAAGGAAGTTGTCCGTTATGATTGTGCCCATGGTTATGCTCATCGGGATTCTTATAATTTGCGTGGGAAGCATACGAAAGAGAACTTGTATCTTAGATTTGAAGATGCTTTGAATTTAGCTGATGACGATATAGATGACAACTGGGAGATCTATAAGGATAGATTTTTAGAAGGAGGCTCTCCATGAACGTTATGGAAAGAAAAAATACTGGGCTAATCAAAGAGTTCAACACGTATATTCGTGAGCATCCTGAGTTTGCGGATAGTATTCCAAACAACGCTATTGTAGTTATGCAACTAGAGGGCGATGAGGAGTTCAATAAGTGGAGTCTAAAGTTGGCCAAAAGTCATGCGGAAAATGGCAGGCCTGTGATATATGTTAGAATAAAAAAGATGAAACCTATCCGTTCGCGTATAGAGGAATTAGAACTTCAGCAGGGAGTAGCCTATTGAAAAGGCGGATTTGGCATCCTCGTAAACTCCATGCTTACCCGTTAAGGAAAGAAGCTTTCGGTACTCGGTAGGCCTATCCATACCTTTGCTCGCTGTGCAATACGCTGCAATCTATATTTGACAGAATTTCAGGCAACTTCATTCCAGCGAACATTTCAGTATCCGACTCGGCCTTAACAAGCATACGCCAGTATTCAGGTGGTGCTGGGTTAATAAGGTTTTCTAAATTATCTGTTTCCAAGGCGTAGTCTGCCTGGAGTTCAATAGCGTCCAGGAGATTCTTATAGGAATCTTTAATGCTCTCTCCCTGAGCTACGAGATCAAATTCTAGACAATGGGCCACATAATGGTCTTCTTCACGGTAAAAAAGGACATGGTCAGTTAACGATTTCATTTTCTTATCCTTTTTGAAGGAGAATAGGGCAATTCGTTACCTTCTGACTTTATCATAAATAATCAAGTATTTGTTGATCATTGTCAAGAATTTTCTTAGCTTTCCTTAGGTAAAAAACATAGAGGTCACCCATATTTGGCAATCTCCAAGCTTTCCTATTTCACTGCACTCTCAAGCATTTGCAGGAGGTATCCTGTCTTCTGGAAGAGGAGGAAAGAGTCCAAAGTTCTTCCTAACTCCATGAATTTTAAACAAATATCATATTGTCTGAACCGTCATTCCCGCCCCTGCTTCCGCAGGGGTAAACTTGTCCCCGCGAAGGCGGGGAGCGGGAATCCAGGAAAATCCTTGTCCTC
>JAQYWL010000016.1 GCA_030145035.1 Desulfobacteria bacterium
AAAAATACTCCACAAGCCTTTCCTCCACGCGATTATTTTCCGTTCTGGAAGAATGATTTCAACTTCGGATGATGAATTCAGAAAAGCTCCGAAAGCATGCCTACCCGCAATTTTCAGAAGCTCGCACAATTCAGCGTGACTAAGTCTATCCACAGCATCACCAGCACTGAAGCGTTTAGACCGGAGCGTGGCAACAGCTTTCATTCGTATATCAGCGGCAAAAAAGCTATGGCATCCATCGACATATCTGTATGTGAGGGGGCCTGCGAAAAAACCATCGTCTATTTTGACTGGTGTGAGGTCTATCCAGTCAAATTCGAGTTTTTTTGCTCGATCTCGAAGGGTCTCAGGTCTCTTAGTGCGAAAGACAAGAAATCCTGTTGTGGCAGGCGAACCTTCGTACCTTTCATAAGACAGTCTTTTCAGTACTTGTATCAATGTTTGAATGGATGCAAAGGCACCTGTTCTTTCGCCTCTAAGAAAACGAGCAAGAGTTATATCCATTACTGATGCTGATATTGCAGTCCGAAGGTGTGCCCTATATCCATTCGATTCGAACTTGTTGAAAAGAATGGCGAACGCTTTAGCTGTCTGGTCTAGAAGCTTTGTCTCAAGTGAAGCGAGTCTGATTCCTCTTTGAGTAACCCCGAGCCTCTTTCTTTCAGTTCCTAGTTTAATAGGCCTTGACACATGATATTGTGGAGGGAACACCTTCTCCGCTGGAACGAGATCCACCTGTCGGCTCCCAAGCAGGCTCTGCAGGGCAGGTTTAAGAACTTTAAAGGCAGCCTCAGGCATTTCTGGCTATTCTTTCACTTTTTGGCATCAGATACACTCTTAAAGCCTTTTAAAACTGACATGGATTGTTCCTGTTATATCCTCTGTTGAAGATTTCTTTGCAATATCACCACTTACACAATGAAGAACCCGATGGCAGATCGCTTGCCACGATCTATACTTTCCAAAAAGTAATGATTTCATGTGTAAATCAAAACTGCCAGACAAGACCGCACGAGCCATATATTCTGTCATTTTACCTTAGATTACAGAGCTTTTATCATCGCGTGCAAGTCTTGGTTTTCATTTTTGAATTGTACGCCAATTCCCAGGGTACCGGTCCAAACGATTTTGCCGGTGATCTTGATTGGTCTCTCGTAATTGGAAGACGAAAAGGTCAGTGAAATGCCCTTTCCAATGGAGAATGGCGTATTGGTTTCGATAAAGACTCCGCCAGCACTTATGTTTTTTATGAAATCTTTAAAGACACGATCCCGATCAGCATAATCCACGGCCATGAAGCAGCCTTTCCTGGAATGTTTCCGTTGCTCCGGGCGTTGCCAGTCGTTCAACATACTCAAAAGCTCTCGTTGCTGGCTTTCAGATAGATTATTGATCAATTCTATCAACTGGACGGTCGTAGTGGACTCTTTGGATTGTTGGTCAGAATATGTCATGGGGGTGACTCCTGAACGTCAGACTTGAAGTTCATGTCATTTTTTAGAGGTTCAACATCAACTGTTCGGGTTTATCTGAAATTTCCTCAGATTCATTTTTCATTCTTTCTGGTCTATTACGCCTTTTGTTAAATCTCTTTCCCTTCAACAACTCTGGAAATAACGACGGCTGTCTGTAATTCAAGTAATCAGGACAATTCTTCATTCGCTTGCATACTTCACATAAAGCGAGAGCAACTCGATATTTTGATTTGGTTCGGCTGCATGTGATGTAATCCACTGTCTATCCTTCTTGGAGGGTGGCCTTTGGCAGGCCTTTGGGGTCGGACCAAGCTATCTCATTGAAAATTCAGAATTAGTTTGCCAGAAATAGCCGTTTTTAGGGGCTATATCACCGTTTTTGGTGTCAAAAACGGCGATATAGGAAACCACGGGTTCTCGAAGCTGAAAGTTTCTTCCACGCTCAAGTACCTTTCGCCCCTTGGCCAGGATGCCAAGATTTTTCTTTGTCTCCTCAACAAATCGCTCGCTACCCACAGCTATACTTTGAGTCCATCTACTCTGGTGGATATTGTTACCATTGTTCAATTTCCCGCTAACCCATTCTTTGTGGGCCACTCTAAAGGCGTCATACGAGTCAAAACCAGCTAACTCTCTAAGCCGTTCGTACGCAACAAGAACACACTTCCTGCGAGGACCCTGTATCTCATTGTATCCCCCAAAGGACCATTCCGAAGGGTGATTTACAACTCCAGCACGTACCATGTTTAAATCAATATAGACCAAGCATCTTAGGAGATGTTCTCCTGTCTCTATGGCGGTAGCATGATAGCGGTCTTCCCAGTAACCACCTTTACGATTTTTCCTCTTGTTGTATTCCTGACCAGTCCTTCCAGCAATAAGTTGGATTGATTTCGGAATAGTTTCTCGATCTCCGTCATCTACCACTAGTAAATGAATATGATTGGACGTCACTACGTAGTTCAAGATAACGAGCCCATAACGCTTCCTAGCCTCAAAAACCCATTGCAACCACATTCGCCGATCTTTTGCAAATCTGAGAAGGAAGTCTCTCTTATGGCACCGGTGAGTAATGTGCCAGACTTGTCCAGGAATGTAATGCCTTTGCGCTCTTGCCATTTGGAATCCTATGTTGCTCTTTTTACCCCCGAAAAAGCCATTATAGGGCAATAAATGGCCAGTCTTGGAGGTTGATTCAACATGTCTTCAGCCACTTAGCGTGGTCCGACCCCAAAGCCGAGGTTCCTTATCTGTCCCTTGATGATGCACAAAAACTTGATGACGTGCGTGAAGCGTTGCGCAGAGGGGACCTAAAGGCAGCTATTCGACTGGCCAGCGTTTTCACCCTGACGCCAGTGGCAGCTT
>JAQYWL010000171.1 GCA_030145035.1 Desulfobacteria bacterium
CTTTCCCCTGTCAACGCTTCGCGTGCAGCCTCGCGGCTGCCCGCGCATGACTCGGGGCCATGATGGATCAGCTACTCCTTTCATGTGGGGCTCTTGACTTCGGCTGAGCTCAGTCGAAGCCTCATCCCCAACTCTATGCCGGTTTATCCCGGCGCTTTCACAACGTCCCTGTTGTCCCAATTGTTGTATCCCCCCACAGCTTTTTGAATAAGAAAAAGAAAAGCGCCTTCCAGCCAAGCAGTATGCTTTCTATGTGCAACTATGTCCATCATACAACTCTTCCGGCTGGGCCGTCCACGGAGGCAAGGAGGAAGGGCGAGCGCAGATTCTTCCCTGCTCATGACTTGACAGGGCTCCCCAACCTCCATAGCCACGGGACTAGTTCCTGGTGGCGAGTTCCGGATGGCCAGTTGGGTCACATAGCGAGTGGACCGTGGACCGGGACGTCCTTAAATAAGTAAATAACTCTATAACTATTGTATTTTATTGCTACTTTTTTAGCCTTTTGAATCTTCATACACTAATCCAACGATATGGCAGCGGAAGTAGGAGTGTCAAGCTGTCCTTCGTTGAGAATCATCCTGGTACATAATAGGTGCGGTCTCTTCAGTGTATCTTTCTGCCGTAGCCGCAAGCTTTTGTGCCACAGGTCATTTGAACTGCGATGATCAGGCGATTTCCATGGCCATTTCACCGTTTTTGCCAAGCCACCTCTCCCAGAGGCATTACGCGTTCTCCGGATCGAAGGAAGATTGGTTTGCACCCTTGTTGCCCCCTATGTGCTGTCTTTCTTCAATCAACCGTCGTCCCCACTCCAGCTCGCGCTGTAATTCTTCCTCGGTGGGCAGATAGAGCATGTACTTAGATGCAAAGAGTTGCTTGTTTTCATTCAGAACGGAGTAATGGACAATGGTTTCGTCTTTCGATGTGCAAAGGATGATGCCGATAGTGGGATTATCACCTTCGATCCGTTTCAAGTCATCGAACATGCGAACATACATGTCCATTTGACCAATATCCTGATGCGTGAGCTTGGTTGTTTTCAGATCGATCAACACGAAGCATTTCAGCAGATAGTTGTAAAATGCCAAATCGATGTAAAAATGGGAAGTCTCGGTACTGATGCGGAATTGTCGTCCAACGAATGAAAATCCTTTTCCCAATTCAAGCAGAAATCGCTGTAGATGATTGATAATTGCGGTTTCAATCTGTTGCTCGCTCGTATCGGCAATTTCTGGAATGCCCAGAAATTCCAGAACGTATGGATCTTTGATAAAATCATCAGGAATCGGGCGGGCAGAGGATGCCTTGACATCGGCCTGTTTTCCGCTTGATAATATCCGCTCATAATAAAACGAGTTGATATTTCGTTCCAGTTGGCGAGTACTCCAGCGCTGAGTTGCGGCTTCGCCAATGTACCACTCCCGGACCTTTTCGTTTTCCAGCCGCATGATGAGACGGTAGTGGGTCCAGGTCAATTCGCTACGCAGTGCGTAGCCTTTTTCAAAATCGGGAAAGGCCATGTAAAACTGCCTGAAATTCTTTAGATTGGCCACTGAGAACCCTCTCCCAAACTCTTCGCCAAGATTCCTGGACAGTTCTTTGATGAGATAAGCGCCGTATTCCGCCCTGCCTTTGCCACCCTGTTCCTCTTTCACAATGCGCCTGCCGATTTTCCAGTAGGCGTCCACCATAATGAAATTGACGGCGGCATAGGCTCTTTGCCGGGCATCCGCAAGAATGCTCCGGACATCCTGAAAAAAGGATTTGGGTATTTCTGACTGCGTTAATTCGTGTCCATTTGTGTCCATTCGTGGTTCCTCACTCCAACACTCCAACACGATCCTTGCTTTCCCTGGCTCCTTGCCCTTTGTAAGTTGATCCAGGTAATCCTCAAACCGTTGTTTCATCTCCGCATCCGGAGAACGTTCATAAATAAGTAAATAACTCTATAACTATTGCATTTTATAGCCACTTTTTAGGTCCGCGGCAAAGCACTACGCGGCCCAAGGCATAAGGCCCAAGGTCTAAGGCGTTTGATTTGGCGCAAGGTTGCGCACGTCTGCGCACGTCTGTGGCTAAAACCTTGTTTCTTAGTGATTTAGCTGGATTTTTTACCAGGAACGAACACCAAAGTAAAGGCCAAAGCCCCGACTTGGCCTGTATTATGGCACGACAACTGTGACAGATACGGTTATAGCGATTTTGGATTTTGGATTGCGGATTGCGGAATCTAAAGTGAAACGCAGGGAGTTTCGAGTTGTAAAGACATGTTCCCCCATGATAAAAGCCTAAGCGCCTAGCTTGAAGCGGTCTCCTGGAGGGCGGTGAGGCGAGCACTTACTTCTACTGGATAGACAGGCGGGTTCTCAAGGTCCTTGTATTTCTCATCAAGGGCTGCAAAGTTTTTCCTGAACCGCTCCCGGATCTCCTCCAGTGAAGGATGGCTTTTCAGGAGCTTTCCATCCTGAATGACAGGCTCAAGCAGGGGACAGGCGCCCTCAACGGTTTCATCCCAGGTGCCGATGATATCCTCTAAGAATCGCCCCTGGGGATCAGTCTTTCTGAAGACCTGTTTGTTCCCTGCCAGGTTTACCTTGCCCGGGCTCAATTTCATGATCGGGCGCTCACCGTACTGGACCAGTTTGTAAGCAATGTCAAAATAGGGGGCATCGGCTGAGACCCCCATCCTGGTTCCCACGCCAAAGGCATCAATTCTAGCCACCTCTTTTATAGTTCTGGCAATCTTGTACTCATCAAAACTGCTACTGGCAAATATCTCGGTATCGTCAAGACTTGCTTCATCAAGGATCTTTCGGACCTGCTGGCTCAACCGGGTCATATCACCGCTGTCCAGACGAACCCCTAATAACCTGCCACCCTCCTTGGCCATCTCCTGCCCTACGATGGCCGCGTTGCGGGCTCCGGCGACAGTGTCATAGGTATCGATCAGGAGGATGGTCTTTTGGGGAAATGAGCGTGCAAAGGCCCTGAAGGCTTCAATCTCATCTCCGAAGGAACTGATATAGGAGTGGGCCATAGTCCCTGAGATGGGAATGCCGTATAGTTTTCCAGCAAGCACATTGCTTGTGGCTACAAATCCGGCAATATAGCTGCTGCGGGCCACTTTCAGCCCGGCGTCAATCCCATGGGTCCGGCGAAGGGAGAAATCGACCAGCCGACGCCCTCCGGCCGCGTGGACACATCGGGACGCCTTGGTGGTAATCATGGACTGGAGATTAATGGTGTTAATCGCAAATGTTTCCAGGATCTGGGCTTCTATGATGGGAGCGGTCACCTCAAGGATCGGTTCATCTTTGAAAAAGATCTCGCCTTCGGCAAGGGCATAGACGCTTCCCGTAAAGCGCATGGTCTTAAGATATTCTAGAAAATCATCTGAAAAGAGGCCGGTGCGATCAAGGTAGGCCAGATCGCTCTCTGAAAACTGAAAGTTGGTCACATAGTCCAGAAACTGTTCAAGGCCTGCTGCCACAAAATAAGCCCGGTCGGGTGGATATTTCCTAATAAAAAGCGAAAATGTGGCAGGGTCGGCCATACCATTTTCAAAGTAGCTGGCCGCCATGGTGAGTTCATAGAGATCGGTCAGGAGTTCAAATCTGTCAGGAAGACCTGTCATGGTATTTCGTTCCACAAATTTCGTTTCAGTGACTAATCCACCCCCACCCCTGCCCTCCATCGCCTGAGCGAGAGCGATGGCGGGCAGGGGTGGGGGTGAAAACGCTATGATATTACCCTGGCTCCGTATATCTTGTCCATGCGCTTCAGGGCAAATTCATGGAACTCGGGGTCAAAATCGGCGACACCCGCCCTGGGCACGGTAATGTCGTAGTCTCGATTCGCCAGGCCACCCACCGTATCCATCACGCAGATATTGGTACAAACACCCACCACTTCCACGGCTTGAATATTGTGCCTTTTTAACAGATCGTTCAATTCGGTTTCGAAAAAACCACTGTAGCGTCGCTTCTGAATGACGATATCGCCTTGCTGCGGGGCAAGGTCTTGAATAATCTGATGGCCCCATGTGCCGGTTACAGAATGTTTGGGAAATCTCTCAAACTCCTTGTCGTCTTCTGCATGGGAGTCCTGAAGGTAGATCACAAGGTCTCCACTTTTTTGGCAGGCCTCTATACGGCCTTTGATGAACGGAATGATATCCCTGGCCGACTGACCACAGTACAAGACGCCCTTTTCGTCCACAAAATCATTGAGCATGTCCACCACGATCAAGGCATTTTCAGACATGATAACCTCCGGGCACTTCAGTGATACCCACAAGACCGCTGATTAGCTTGCACACATTCATATAACCCAAACAACCTTCGGATGCAACCCCCTGCCCCCTATCCACTCACCTTTTACGCCCATGAATTTCTTTGGAAGACTGTTCACCCCAGAATTTGTTGACCCTTTCTTGACAACTTGAGAGTCCAAAGTTCTTCCTAACTCCATGAATTTTAAACAAATATCATATTGTCTGAACCGTCATTCCCGCCCCTGCTTCCGCAGGGGTAAACTTGTCCCCGCGAAGGCGGGGAGCGGGAATCCAGGAAAATCCTTGTCCTC
>JAQYWL010000370.1 GCA_030145035.1 Desulfobacteria bacterium
CTTGGAAAGGTCTGTGGTATTATACTTCTTGCAGGCTCTCGGCGTGGAGTACCGGCCATTGAACTTCCTGCAAAGGAAGTCAAGCGTGTACTGACGGGAAACGGAAATGCGTCCAAAGCGCAGATGGAGAGGGCGGTCAGACATTTTTTGAAGAGAGACACACCCATTACCCCTTCACACGCTTCTGACGCCATAGCCCTTGCCATGGTAGGCCTGTTCAGGCATCTGTGATAAGTGGTCAGTGGTCAGTGGTCAGTAGGCAGTAGGCAGGAAGCAGTATAGAGGAGCCAGAATCTTAAAGCAACAGACTATTCCGACGGACAACGGACAACGGACAACGGACAACGGATAACAAATAACAAATAACGATAACACGATGATCGGCTATCTGGAAGGCAAGCTGTTAAAAAAGGAACAGGATCGTATTTTGTTGTTGGCCCCGCCAACGGGCGGGGTAGGTTACGAAATACTCCTGCCTGCAATTGTTAGAGAGTCCATTGACTCCAAAAAGATTGGTGAAGAGGTTGCCCTGTACATTCACTATCATCAGACCGACCGTCAGCCTAAGCCAACTCTCATAGGTTTCAACCTGGAGGTGGAACGAGAGTTCTTCCGTTACTTCATATCAGTGGAAGATATTGGACCTATGAAGGCAGTTCAGGCCCTTACGGTACCGGTTCGCGATATTGCCAGGGCCATTGAGTCCAGGAATGCGGCCTATCTGAGGCGCCTAAAAGGGATTGGCAACCGAACAGCACAGAAGATCGTGGCGACCCTGGAGGGCAAGGTGGCCAAGTTTGCCTTAATCCGAGAGGTTGAGAAAACGGCTGAAGCTGCCCCATCTGATGATTTTATAGAACAGGTACAGGATGTCCTGGTAAAACAACTTGGCCACAAGGTGAAAGAAGCCAAGGAGCTGATAGCTGCCGCCTTGAAAAGGAACGGCAGTATTGCCACGGCAGAAGAACTCTTTGAGGAGGTCTATCGCGGCGAAATGACCTAATGGGAAATCAGAACCCGGAAAAAGGTAAAGCAGCCGGTGAGAGCAGCGTTGCCCTGCTTTCTGAGAAGGCTGATCCTGCCGAGGAAGCATCACAATTCATAAGCCTCAGGCCTAAGAGTTTGAAGGAATATATCGGTCAGGCCGAGGTGGTAGAGGCCCTTAGTATTGCCATTGAGGCTGCACGCCAACGTAAAGAGCCACTGGATCACATCCTGTTTCATGCCCCCCCTGGTCTGGGCAAGACAACCCTTGCCCACATCATTGCTGAAGAAATGGGTGTTAAGATCACTGTGAGCAGTGGTCCGGCCCTGGAGAGGGGCGGCGATCTGTTGGGCATTCTGACCCATCTGGAAGAAGGGGACATACTCTTTATTGATGAGATCCACCGGCTTCCAAGAGTGGTTGAGGAGTTTCTCTATCCGGCCATGGAAGATTTTGCGGTGGACTTTATTTTTGATAAGGGCGTTCACGCCAGAAGTCACCGATACCGGCTGGCACGGTTTGTCCTGGTGGGTGCCACAACACGTGCAGGGTTGCTCTCAGCTCCCCTGCGTGAACGTTTTGGCATATTTAGGAGCCTCGATTTTTACTCTGAGGAGGATCTGGTTCAGGTTGCAAAGCGTTCGGCGGCTCTTTTGAATGTTGAAATGGACACGGATGGCGCCTACGAGATTGCACGCCGCTCTAGAGGAACCCCCCGGATCGCGAACCGGCTCTTGAAGCGGGTGCGTGACTTTGCCCAGGTCAGAGGGGACGGGATCATCCGCAAAGGCACGGTCTGTGAGGCCTTGGAGCTTGAGGGGGTGGATGAAAAGGGCCTGACGGTGCTGGACAGGAAGTTTTTGAGATCCATTATCGACTTTTACAGGGGAGGGCCTGTGGGCATCGAGGCCATTGCGGCCACCTTGCAGGAAGAATCTGACACTCTGGTGGATGTTGTAGAGCCGTACTTGTTGAAAATCGGATTCCTGACTCGGACCTCATCTGGCCGGAAGGTCACAGAAGAAGCCTGCCGTCATTTTGGTTTGCCAATCCAACAAGGGCTATTCAGGTGATAAAATCGCTTCGCGATTTTATATAACGCGGCTGCGCCGCTCGAAAAACCAAATTCCTATACTATCAAGTTGTGAAAAGGATCCCCATCATCACCTTGCTCACCGATTTTGGCCTTCAGGATGAGTACGTTGGCGTTATGAAGGGGGTCATCCTATCTATAAACCCCATGGTTAATCTTGTTGATATTAACCACAACATTACCAGGCATGAGGTTAAACAGGCAGCCCTGACAGTAAACGCTTCCTTCAGGTATTTTCCAAAAGGTTCCATTCACGTGGTTGTGGTCGATCCCGGTGTCGGTGGAAAGAGAAAGGCCATTTGCGTCCAGCAGGAAGGCCATTTCTTTGTGGCACCCGACAATGGCGTCTTGACCATGGTCATCCAGGATGGAAAGGTGGAGAAAATCTGCGCGATAACCAACCGGAAATATTTTCTGAAGCCGGTGAGTGACACGTTCCACGGCCGCGATATATTTGCCCCGGCAGCAGCCCACCTGTCAAAGGGCGTTGATATGCTGCGTCTCGGACAAGAGATTCCACTTTCCAATATCACCAGACTCGACTTTCCCGCACCCTTTGTCTCTGCCACAGATGAACTGGTTGGCACTGTCATATCGATTGATCATTTCGGAAACCTTGTCACAAATATCAGTCAGGCAACCTTTGAAGGGTTTAAAGATAATGCGAGATCAAAAGAAATTGTGATCAGGCTGGGAAGGTCCAAGATTCAAGGGGTGTCAAAGTCTTATGACAGTGTGAAGATCGGCTCTCCGGTTGCCGTTTTTGGAAGCCGCAATCTCCTTGAGATCTCTTTGAACCAGGGAGATGCTCGCACCTATTTTAAGGCGAGGATCGGTCAGAGCGTAAGACTCAAGCTGTCAAGAGAGAGGGAGCCGACAAGTATTTGGCAGGCACATATTTCATGTTAAATTACTAGGTTATCACGGCTCGCAAAGTGTACTTCAAGGGGCGGAGCTGTGTCTGCGCCCTGTACTGGCAGGCATATCAGATTAGACAAGGAGTATCAATTTAGCCTATTGAAAAAGCGAGCCTAACGTTTTCAAAGAACTAAAATGTTACGACAAGGAAGAGTTATTCAATGAGGAGTAAAACATGACTAGCTTAGACGCCACCAAAGTCCCTTGTCTTGCTGTCGTCGGTTCTGGGTACTGGGGCAAGAACCTTGTCCGCAATTTTCATCAACTGGGGGCCTTGAAACTCATTTGTGACAAAAACGAAGTCCTCCTGGACCAGTTCAAAGAGCAGTATCCTGATGTGGAAACGTGCCTGGCTCTGAGTGATGTTTTGACGCGAGAAGAGATCCAGGGCGCGGTGATTGCCACTCCTGCTGAAACCCATTTCACTCTTGTCCGCGAGGCCCTTCTTGCCGGGAAGCACGTTTTCGTGGAAAAACCGCTTGCACTGACCGAGGAAGATGGCCTGCAACTGGTTGAACTGGCAGAGCAGAACCAACTGACTCTTATGGTGGGCCACA
Organism: Desulfobacteria bacterium; assembly: GCA_030145035.1. Lineage (GTDB taxonomy): Bacteria > Desulfobacterota > Desulfobacteria > Desulfobacterales. The sequence goes on from JAQYWL010000370.1 coordinate 3,554, forward strand.
TCCTTCACTATCACCCGGCGGTAATCAAGCTCAAAGAACTCATTGAGTCTGGAGAGTTAGGGAAAATACAGTACCTCTATTCCAACCGCCTCAATATTGGCAAGATCAGGGCTGAGGAAAATATCCTCTGGAGTTTTGCGCCTCACGACATCTCAGTAATACTGATGCTTTTGGGAGAGATGCCTGAAACCGTCTATGCAACGGGAGGCAGCTACCTCCAGCACCAGATTCCAGACACCACCCTGACGGCCCTTGATTTCCATAGCGGCGTCAAAGCGCACATTTTTGTGTCCTGGCTTCATCCCTTCAAGGAACAGAAATTGGTCGTGGTGGGCGATAAGAAAATGGCTGTGTTTGATGATGTGAGCCAGAAAAAACTCCTCCTGTATTCCCATAAGATCGAGTGGCTGAAGCGCATTCCTGTTGCCTCTAAGGCTGATGCCGAAGTGGTCCGCCTGGGACGGATGGAGGAACCCCTCAGGGCAGAATGCCGGCATTTTCTGGAGTGCATTGCCAGGGGACAGAGTCCAAAGACCGACGGCCGAGAGGGCCTCCGCGTTTTGCGGGTGCTCCAAGCATCCCAGGAATCCCTGGATAGAAATGGTGCCACCATTACACTGGCCGAAAGCTCGAAGGTGAAAGCTGAGACAAATGTGCAAAAACCTTTGAGCTATCAGCTATCAGCTAAAGGCTATTTTATCCACGAATCTGCATACGTTGATGATGGGGTAGAGATCGGTGCGGGGACCAATATCTGGCATTTTTCCCACATCCTTTCCGGTTCACGTCTCGGGGAAAAGTGCAACATTGGGCAGAACGTTGTAATTGGCCCGGACGTGACCATAGGCAATGGCTGCAAGATTCAGAACAATGTGAGTGTCTACAAGGGTGTTACCCTTGAGGACGGAGTCTTTTGCGGGCCGTCCATGGTTTTTACAAATGTTTACAATCCTCGTGCAGAGATCCGCAAAATGGATCAGGTACGGCCCACTCTTGTAAGGAAGGGCGTCAGCATCGGGGCCAATGCCACTATCGTCTGCGGTACAACCCTTGGAAAGTACAGCTTCATTGGTGGCGGTGCGGTAGTGACAAAAGATGTTCCTGACTACGCTCTGGTGGTAGGCAATCCTGCAAGGCAGATGTGCTGGGTGTGCGAGTGTGGCGAACGGCTTCCGGATGATCTGGAGTGCCTTTCATGCGGCAAGAGATTCCTGAACCTGTCAGGAACAGGTTTGAGGAGAAGGCCGAGGGCATAGGGTCAAAAAAGAAACATGCCGTATAAAGATGTTTTCTGTAGACGCCAAGCGCATTGTCGAGAACAGGGAAAGAGATGGGGCCAGAAGGTGTTTAAGACGCGGGTGGTTGCCTGTTCGGCTGATGAACCGGGGGTGCCTATGAGCAAAAATATTCTGATTGCCTTTCTTATTTGCATGTTTTTTTCGTTATTCTTGGATCCTTATCATCAAGCACATTCCCAGGGATGGTCGGATTTTGCCATCAGGTCGTTGCCCGACACGTCCTTTACATTGGTGGAAATTGACAAAAACGGGAAGAAGATTAGGCACTTTCCATATCGTGACATAAATGGCCATATTGATATCGACCAGTTGATTTGTTGTCTGGGTACCTTTGGCGATGAAACCTGGGTGGATCACAAGCATAAAGAGATTGCCAGAAGGCACCTCGAGGAACATTACTATCGTTTCAAGCTCAAACAGCTTAAAGAGGAGATGAAGGAGCCTGTCAATATTAGTGAGGCCAGCCTTAAAGAGCTGGTCCGCTTGCCGAATATTGGTCCGGTTTTGGCAGTAAGAATATACGAGTACAGACAAACACATGGGACTTTTCATGACATTGAAGACATCAAAAAAGTCGAAGGGATAGGCCCTGCTATCTTTGCAGGCATCCGATACTACATCAGAGTCCGTTGACCCGAACTTAGGGGCTTCGCTCATCCCCAGCCCGCCACCAGCCTCACCAGGTTTTTAAGACCAGTATCTGAAAATCTGTTTTTTTGTTGACGCGGGTTGAAAAGTGTGTTCATATTTTGAACGTTCACAACGTGAACGCCTGTAAATCTCGTATACCCTTTAAATAAACTACTTACGTATCAGTAGGTTATACAAACCCTGCCTGTGTAATCGGCCGGGCGGAGCCGCGCCCTATGAGCCCTACTTGAACTTCCTCGACTCAGCGGTGTTTTTTTGGCGAATCAAGAATCTATGGAATGAGGAGATTTAATAAGTCGCTTGGCCCACGGCGGCAGGAACTTGGCGGACGGGGATTTGTGGGAAGGCAAAAAGTAACTATCTGATGAGAATTTGGCTGGAGTTATGCAAAGGTCTCTCCACATAGGCGATTACTAACATCCAGTATCGAGTATCGAGAATCCGGTATCTAAAATATGGAACATCAAGATCTACGCGCCTTGCAACTCCTTGAAGAGATCGAGAAAGACCACGCTCCGAGCCAGCGTGACCTGGCCAGGAAGCTGAATGTCTCGCTGGGGCTTGTCAACTCGTTTATCAAGCGTTTTGCCAACAAGGGGTACTTCAAGATCACCACTATTCCAAAAAATCGGGTCAAGTACATCCTTACGCCCAAAGGGGCTGCCGAAAAGACGCGCTTGACCTACGAGTACATCCAGTATTCCTTCCAGTTTTATAGGAGTGCCCGCACGAAGTTGCGCAAACTTTTCAAGGACCTTGTTGCTCAAGGGGTACATCGCATCGTTTTTTACGGCGCAAGCGACTTTGCCGAAATTGCGTACATTTGTTTGCAAGAGGCTCCCATTGAAATGGTGGCTGTGGTGGATGATAAGAAAATAGGCGAAAAATACTTGGGGGGCGTGGTCACAGATCCTGCCAGGCTTGAGTCGCTTTCCTTTGACAGAATCTTCATCACTGCCGTCGGGTCAAGGGAGGACGTTCTGGACAGGATATTGAAAAAAGGGATTTCCCGCAACAAGGTGGTCATGCTGTAATATAGACGAGTTAAGGTCACCATCGGTATTTCTATTCTGAATCCTGACTTCTTACTACTAAGGAGATTTATAAGGGGAATAGTCAACAAATTTAGAGAACTGTATGTGAAATCAGGAGAGATGGACCGGAAATTGGGCAGGAAGCTGAACGACGGGATTAGGCTAAGGAACAAGGCTCGATATGATTCCCATGGCGAGATAGGTGAGAAGGAAGCTCAGGAAATGATAAGACTGGCAACGACCCTTATTGACCAATTAAACCGAAAGTTAAGCTAAAATCCAAAATTGAAGATCACGGCAGACTATCGAGAGGAGGCATCAGGCCTCATAGATTTGCTCAAGAAAGAGGATATTTTTATCGAGGTAAAAAAGGTCCTTTATGGTGATTACATTATAAATAATTCTATAACCATTGAACGAAAAACTGCCAGCGACTTTCTCATGTCGATCATTGACGGGAGACTATTCAAGCAACTTTCAAACCTGAAAATATATTGTACCAATCCGATTCTTCTTATTGAAGGCAATCCCTACAAAACAGATCTCAATTTTAACCGTATGGCTATTAAGGGAGCCCTTATATCAGCCCAAGCCATATGGTACATTCCAGTTGTTTTTTCTCGTTCTAAAGAAGACACAACAGACATTTCATGATGATAGGCAGGCAGGAGGAAACCTATATTGATGTTGTACCTTTACGGGGTGGTTACCGACCAAAAAGATTAAAGTCAAAGCAGTTATATCTATTGCAGGGACTGCCTCAAGTCGGACCGATGCTTGCCAAGAGGCTGATGGCGCATTTCAAGTCTGTTTCGAAAATAATGAATGCTTCGATAGATGAGTTGACAGAAGTTGATGGAATTGGAAGGGTTTCAGCGACGAAAATTCGGGAGGTTCTGGATACAGAGTGTACTTAAAGCGGCGAAGCCGCGTTATATAAAATTGCGAAGCAATTTTATGGAGTGTAACGAAACGATGGTTGAGGGTATTGGAAAGCTCTCCGCAGAGAAAATCAGGGAAGTGCTCGATTCTGAGTATGTTTGAAGCGACATAGTCACGTTTTATAATAGTTGACAAGTATGGAGAGTTAATGCATATTGGCCCTCGTCCCCCATTATCCCCAGTTTTATTGTGAATAAACTCCTCATATAGAAGAAAGTCGTCTATGACAGAAAAAAATAAAGACTTGATACTGAGATGGATCAAAGGCTGGAGAGACACCGGACAGGAATTGGAACGAATGCGGCATGAGCGAATCAGGCAATCCGATACCTCCCGAGCAATCCAGAGTTTGGATGACGCCTTTAAGGTAGCTATTCTTCATCATAAGCCCAAGCCTTATTCGGGTTTAGTGGAACAGCAAGAGCTTTTTAAAAGTTTGCGACAATGATCCCGCTTTTTCAACTGGCTTCGGACCTCCAGGGTTTGTTTGAAAGAAACAGGTGGCGATTTAGTTTTATCGGAGGAATTGCGCTTCAAAGATGGGGAGAGCCACGCTTGACTGTGGATGTAGATGTCGCGTTGCTGACCGGTTTCGGCACGGAGGAACCCTATATTGATGAACTAATGAAACATTACGAGGGGCGCAGAGAGGATACAAAAGAATTCGCCCTTGAGCGGAGGGTGCTGCTGTTGCGATCATCGGGAGATATAGGTATAGACATCGTACTGGCTGCGCTGCCTTTCGAGGAAAATGTGGTAGACCACTCGACACACTATGAATTCATGCCCGGCCTTAAACTCCTTACATGCTCAGCCGAGGATTTGATTGTCATGAAAACATTTGCTGATCGGGGTCAGGATTGGGTAGATGTGGAGGGTGTCATCGTCCGTCAGCAAGGCAACCTCGATTGGGCCTATATTTTTGAGGAGCTTTCCCCTCTGTGCGAGTTGAAAGAATCGCCGGAAATTATCAAAAAGCTGGTGTCCATCCGCAGCAAATTAACATAACTGCTTATCCACTAAGAGCAGGCCTGGTGAAGGACCTCAAAGAGGCAGATGAGAGAAACTTCCCTTTATGGACCTCTTTCGTGGCCCGTGGGTTTAGGAACGTTCGGAACGAATGTCCCCTTATACCATCCGTCCCTCAATCCTCAATATTGTCCAATTGAGCAAGAGAAAGTTAAAAAGTAAAGATGTCCCCGATCTCAGTTGCGGTGGGCTAAACAGACAGAATGGACAGAATAGATGGAGTAAGCTCAATTATAGAAAATGCATCCTGTACAAAAGAGTTCATTTCGATCAATGACGCCTGAGCAGAAGCTGAGGGTCGTGCTCAACCTTTATTATTCTGCACGAAAACTCAAGCTATCCGGATTGCGTGAACAACATCCGGATTGGAGTGAAGATAAGCTTCGTGACAAGGTTCGAGAGATCTTTCTATATGCCCGAACATGATCTTTTTCTAATATTCATCAGCCGTTTGAACAAACTTGGTATCCGTTATATGGTGACAGGAGCTGTTGCGAGTGTCATTTATGGAGAACCCAGGTTGACTCATGACTTAGATCTGGTGATCGAACTGTCATCCGAAGATGTTGAAAGATTTGCAGCAGCTTTTCCCATAGAAAATTTTACTGTCCACCACCCGAACTCATCAAGTTGGAAGTAAGCCGCCGCCAAAGAGGGCATTTTAACCTAGCTGAACCGCAATAGCGAGCGCATTCCCCGTCCGCCTCAGGTGGACTGCAGGGATTTTCAAAACAAGATACAGCTATACTGCTTTTAACTTTCATCCGACTCGATACCTTGACCTATTTGCGTTTTGGCGATTCAACGATTCTCATATGAGCTTTCAGCCTTCTGCTCGTATGCTTTCAGCTTTCAGCCTTGAGCTTTCA
>JAQYWL010000530.1 GCA_030145035.1 Desulfobacteria bacterium
AAGGTTAAAGCAAAGCAAGGGGCTCCAGGACATGAGACCAGGCACCCCAAGCATAAGGGGGTCTTTTCAGGGCTCCTGGAGAAAGCCCTCGAGCCAGGCAGGGCTCTGCGTTTACCAGGAGGCAAAAAGGCAACAAAGACAAGAGGAACCTACCGGGGATGGCTCGAGCATTTCAGAAATCAATTAATGTCCCTGGGCACTCCCCTTAAAGAGATGTCGTTATCCCGCGAGGCACTGCCTGATTTGAAAAAAATCCTTGTTGCGGAAGGATATTCAGAATCAGAGGTTACCGGTTTTCTCAAGAAACTGCTTAATGGAAGACCATGGCATGAGATTAAGGTCACCGAACTTCTTGAAAGACTCGCTGAGCTGAAGGCTTTGTTCGACAAGAAATCCCAAGATCCCGCCCTGGAAGTCTCGGCCGTACCCTACCTAAAAGCCATACTGAGCCGCCTTGGCCTGGATCACCAGGAAGTCAACAGGGCAATGGAGCAGGCAAGGGCGGAGGGGGGACGACTTGACTTGAAAAGACTTGTCCGGAATCTCAAAGGTATCCTCAGGGCCTTGCCCGAGGAAAACCAGCCCGGAGCTGACGGAAAGGCCGCCCAGGATATAAAGGACATGCTAGCTCGTATGGGGATAGTTGATAAAGCGAGCAAGATCGATGGTCCCATCTCTTTGGAACGATTTGTCCGGATACTTGAGCAAAGGGTGGCCAGTCTGATACCGCCCGCCCTGTCAAAAACCCAGATCGAAAATCATGTAAACGCTCTTCTGGGCAACGTGCTGGCGCCGTCAAAACAAAAAGGTGGAAAGTCCAGCATAGAGTCCCTTTATGCCAATAAACTTAAGGCATTATCTGATAGTGACTCAAAGGGTAACCGGCCACTGAAAGAAATAGCGGAGGGATTGAAAAACTCAGCATCTCAGGAAAAAAGGGCAGGAGAGGGGATAGAAAAACTGATCGAAGCCGTACAAGGGGCACGTGGCAAAAAGGCGATCGATCAAAACAAGGCGAACTCACCATATTGGGTCAGGGAGGCGATGATGGACCGCGCTCCTGCTTCCGATGCCGGCATTAGACAAGGGGCAAGACCGCTTCCCCTTTACGTTGTTAACCAGGTTGCAAGACAGATCTCGCTTTCTCTACAGCGGGGGGAGAATAACATAAGGCTTCAGTTAAAGCCCCCCCAGCTTGGGGCTATTCAAATTGATATGCACATGAAGGATAGCGTTTTAAAAATCGGGATGATCACCGAAAATAATTCAGTAAAGGAATTCCTAATATCGAGTATCCAGGAACTCAGAGAGACTTTACTACAACAGGGAGTAAAGCTTGATAGAATAGAAGTCCAGGTTAACTACAATCTCGGCCAGTCCATGGCCCAGGCCCGACGCGGGCAGAACGGCTTCCAGCGGCAAAGGGAGGGACAACGGAATGGACCGGGTATGCTGGCAGGTAATGGAGATGTCTCGGAGACAACAACGCCCCGCATCATTCGGGCAGATGCGCTCGTTGACCTGATGGCATGATATTAAAGAGTAAGCAGTAGGCAGTAGGCAGTAGGCAGTAGGCAGAGGACAGTGGACAGTGGGCGGAATGCGGAATGAGACGAATGCGGCGATGTTCTCAAGCCGACAGGCGCAATGCGGAATAAGAGCGGCGAAGCCGCGTTATATAAAATCGCATAGCGATTTTATTGACCAATGACCAATGACCAATGGAGGCAAACCATGTCTATAGCAGCTCTTGGACCAACCTATAACAAGCCGGATGACACATCAAGTTCTGCCAGCACGAAAGGGGAGCTGGGACGGAACCAGTTCCTGACCTTGCTGGTAGCTCAACTCAAACATCAAGATCCACTTAATCCTATGGAATCGACGGAATTTACTGCCCAGTTGGCACAGTTTTCCAGTCTGGAACAATTATTCGATATAAATAATAATCTCGAGATCCTTCAGGATGTAAATAACAACGATGGACTGGAAAGCCTTCTTGACTGTATTGGAAAAGAGATCAAATCGAGTGACAGCAGCATTACCCTGAACAATGGAAAAGTATTTGGCGGTTCATACACATTAGAGGAGAGAGGAGATGTAATTATATCCATATTCGATACGGAAGGTTCGGAGATAAGAACAATTTACAGAGATGATCAGGAAGCCGGGGAACATAATGTCGATTTTGATGGAAAAGACAACTATGGCTATCCGGTTCCTGACAGTTACTATTCTTTTGCTGTCCAGGCCGTTGATAGCACGGGCTCCCCGATTCCGGTAAGGACCGGTTTGTCCGGATTGGTCACCGCTGTCACTTATCAAGGCGGAATCCCATATCTAGTAGTTGGGGATCATCTAATTCATCCGGAAACCGTCACAGAGGTCAGCTTGAGGGAAACGAGCTGACGCGAAGCGGAGGTAGGTTCGTATGTCCATATCAAGTTCCATGTATACGAGTATGAGCAGTCTTTTCTGCCTTGAAAAGAAGATGGCAGTGCTTGGAGATAACATCGCCAATGTCAGTACAACAGGATTCAGGGGCAGCCGTGTCAGTTTTGAAGATGTCCTTTCTCAGGCGACAGGCGCCGGTGGTGTCAGGCTGAATCCAGCGGGATTTACAAGCGATTTTTCAAAAGAGGGCTCCACCGAGGCCTCTAATACGGCTACGCATATGGCCATCTCCGGAGATGGTTTCTTTATCCTTCGCGACCTTGAGGATACCGGCTCCACTTATTATACAAGGGCCGGAGAATTTAGTTTTGACTCCGAGGGTTATTTAGTAAATCCGGGGGGCCACATTGTTCAGGGTTATGAGTTTAGTGATCAAGGGGCAGAAGGCACGACTCTGGCAGACATTCAACTTGAGCTCACAACAGACCCCATCGTTGCCTATTATGATGACGACGGAAACCCCGTCTATTATACTGATGATGAAAATGATCAAACCGACCCTCGACTTGTTTCTCCTCCAAGTGCATCCACAAGACTGATATTGATCTCCAATATTGATGCCCGTTCTCAGGATAATTCCCCGGGTGGACTTCTTAGTAGTTGGGATGGAACTGAAATTGCCACTGAGAATTATGAGCTCCGGGGAGAGCAAGATATATATGATAGTACAGGTGACAGGCATTCAATCGCGGTCTATTATGATAAAGATACAAGCCAGGGAGATAATGTCTGGGAATATCTAATCGCCTCGGAAGGCCAGGTCCTCGCGACGGGTGACATCACTTTTGACAGCTATGGATATATAAACGCTATGTCAGGCACCCCTAATGATAACGGGTATATCACGTTTCAAACCCCTTTTGCAGGAGCAGGAACTATAGAGTTTGATACGGGTGTCACATATGACGTCGTCGATGGACTTTGGCAGCATGACACCCTAACTACAACCCAGTTCGGATATGGATCTCACACAAAAAACTCAAATACGGACGGGTATGGTGAGGGTGATTTGATGGACTTTTCAGTAACCGGTGACGGTATCATCAGGGCAAGATTTGACAATAGTGTTATCAGTGATCTCTTCAGGGTCGGGCTTGCTAAGTCTATCGACCCTTCCAGCCGCCTCCGGAGGATAGGGTCTACTCTTTTTCAGGCAGATTCCCAAAGCGCAGACTTAATAGTAGGTAGTCCGGGGAGCTCGGGTCTGGGCACTATCTTAGGGAATTCTCTCGAAACATCAAATGTTGAACTGGTAGAGCAGTTCGGAGAGTTAATCTTTACCCAGAGGGCCCTTCAGGCAAATGCAAAAGGGATAGTTGCGGCTGATGAAATGATTAAGACCGCAATGGGCTTAAAGAGATAAAAGGGCAGTAGGCAGTAGGCAGTAGGCAGAGAGCGGAAGACGGAGGTCAGAGATCAGTAGGCAGATTGGAGAATGGGGAACCAGAGCGGCGAAGCCGCGTTATATAAAATCGCGAAGCGATTTTATTGACCAATAACGACAACCAAAGGAGGTATACAAAATGTCACTTTCAAGTGCACTTTTTTCAGGCATAAGCGGTCTGAGTACACTCGGCAACTCCATGACGGTGATAGGTGATAACATTGCCAACGTAAACACGGTCGGCTTTAAGGCGAGCAGGGTCACTTTTCAGGACGTGCTGAGTCAGACCGTGGCCACCACAGCCGGTTCGGCCCAGGTGGGGCGCGGTACATCTATGGCAGATATTACCAGCAGCTTTTCTCAGGGATCTTTCGAGTCCACAGACTCGACCACGGACCTGGCCATTGGAGGAGAGGGTTTCTTTGTGGTTCGGGATGCTGCTGACGAAGAAAATCAGTTCTACACACGGGCCGGCGAATTCCGGTTTGACAAGGACGGGAATTTTACCAACCCTGCGGGCTACATTGTTCGCGGATGGGCACTCGATGAGGCCACGGGAGAAGATAAGGGATCGATTACGGATATAATCCTCCAGTCCTTTACATCAAGCCCCAAGTCAACCAGCAAGCTAACGCTGATTACCAATCTTGATTTCGATGCAATTAGTAAGATAGCATCGCTGTCAAATGCATGGGATGGGACGGCTACTACGAATATAGCCGCCGCCAATTATGAATATCAGTCGACCCTCAAGGCCTATGATTCCTTGGGAAGCACCCATGACATTACCATCTATTACGACAAGATTTCAGGCAGTGATTGGGAGTATATTGTTACCTGCAACCCTTATGAGGATAAAAGAACCGGTTTTCCCAGCACAGAAAGCTCCGGCCTTCTTGCAAGGGGCGCGATCACCTTTTCTGAGGATTCAGGAGCTATTACAAATCTGACCATGGACCGTCTCACCGGAATAACTGGCGGCCATGAACAATCGGCCGGCACTTTTGCCGTCACTCTCGACACCGATAAGGGCGTTAATTCAACTCTTACAGCGAGTGACGTCAGCGTGGCTTACAATAATCAAATCGCACTGACTGAAGACGGCATAGTTACAATGGAGTTTGATCAGGTTCCAACCACAGACCAGGCCATTACCGGCGCAGGTTCCATCACCACCTTAGTCGTCAATAATGACTCGGCCCTCACTACGGCAACGGGCGCTACCAAATTGACGGTGACACGAACACCTATAATTGAAAATCTATCTGACACAATCGCAGTCGAAACGGCCAGCGTAGCCATCAATATCCCGGCTGAAGCGGATGAAACCGCTACGGGAATTATTCTGACATGGGGTGGTGCAGCTTGGGCAGTAACAAACGATGGCGGTTTCACCGGTGGCATTCAAATTGGGACCGTTAATAATGCTACCCAGCTTGATCTCCAGCTTGGACTGAGTGGGACTGATGATATAACCGTTACTGTGTCTGGTGGCGGTGCGGGGGGGGTTGGCGACATTGTGACCTTTGATATTGACGGAGATAATTGGAGGGTAAGTAATGTCCCTGCGGCTTACACACTCGCTAATGGAACCGATATCGGCGGCACGGCTGCCGGAGTGTTTGAGCTCGACCTAAATGGCAGCGGCACGGATATAACGGTTGATACGGCCGGCACAGCCCCAGGCGACGCAGTGAGCTTCCATATCAAACCCCTGAACTGGACCTGCACTGCCGTTCCTGCCGCTTACACGGGTCTTGATGTTAATGATGAAATTACCGGCACTCGTACCGGATACGCCCTCGATCTTGGCGATCCATCCGGGAACGACCTAACGGTTAGTCTGGCTGCAAATGCAGTAGAGGGGGACAGCGTGAGTTTTACCATCGTAAGCTCCGACAACTGGACTGCACAAATCACCGATTCAAGTGGCTATTTTGTGTTCCGGCCAGACTTTCTTGGCGGCACACTTACTGATACCTCGATGCCCGTCGAATTGGATATAGGGACCCACTGGGACGGCACATCATTTGTTCCCCATTCCCTGGCCTCCAGCCAGTTCGCAAGAGCATCCACCACCACATTTCAGTCGGCCGACGGCTACGGTGCCGGTGACCTTCAGTCTGTTACAGTGGGGACAGATGGCGCCATTACCGGTCAGTACTCCAATGGGCAGGTCCTTCCGCTCTATCGGGTTGCCCTGGCCAAGTTTCAGAACGATCAAGCCCTTTTCAAGGTTGGCGGCAACCTTTTTAGGGAGACCAGGCTCAGCGGCGACCCCACTACGAGCAGACCCGGCACCAACGGCCTGGGCAGCATCTCGCCCAACTCCCTTGAACAATCGAACGTGGATATCGCCACGGAATTTGTGAAGATGATTACCACCCAGCGTGGGTTCCAGGCAAACTCCAAGATTATTACCGTAACCGACCAGATGCTGGCAGAACTGATCAACCTGAAACGATAATCAAAGAAATCAGTGGTCAGTGGTCAGTGGTCAGTGGTCAGAGGGCAGTGGTCAGTGAGCATTAGGTACCGACCACTGGCCACTGATCCTCCTCCCCAATTCCTGAATTCCTGAATTCCTCAATTCCCTGACCCGGATAAGCCGGAACCAAACAAAATAAATCTATCACGAAAACACGAAAGTACGAAGACACGAAAGCCTGAATGTTATTTCATTTCGTGCTTTCCCTGGCCCAGACCTGGATTATAGGCTTGATGTACTCTGAATCGTCATAAGCGCCAGGGCAGGCAATCTTTCGTGTTTTCGTGATTGTCTTTTATAGTTTTCTGCAAAAAAACACCAATTTCAGAACTAAGGAACTAAATCCCTAAATTCCTAAATTCCTAAATCCCCCAATCCGCATTCTCTCCAAGCGTCAATAGATTGACAGGCCCATTCCACCCTGAGGTGGTTTGTCTTGCAGAAGCAGGGTTGCTCGCCGTCACAAAGAAATTCCTGGTCTTCAAAAAGTTTGAGCTTACTTGCCACGGAATCATGCAAGTCTCCGAAGTTACAGGATATTTTCCCCAAATAATCGGCCACTGACCACTGATCACTGACCACTGACCACTGACCACTGACCACTGACCACCCCTTCGACATGGCACAAAGGTTGCTCTAACTACAACTGAGAAATCCGTAACCGTTCACACACACCCCCACCCCGACCCTCAATACTGTTGAATTAAGGGGTCGGGTTGAAAAAATCCCCCTAAATCCCCCTTTGCAAAGGGGGACTTTCAAAAGCTCCCCCCTTTCTTAAAGGGGGGTTGGGGGGGATTTATCGGGACGGCAGGGAGTTTCAATTGATCCTTAAGTCAACAGCATTGGGGGTTAGGCCCGCCTGCCACTGCGAGGCACGAGCGGGCAGGGTGAGGGGGCAATAAGGAAGTAACCTATGGACATTGCAACCGTTCTTGGGATTGTTTCAGCCTTTGGTCTTGTGATCATGGCTATCACTATGGGTGGTGGGATCAAGCTTTTTATCAATCTCCCTTCCGTGATGATTGTGGTGGGCGGGACCATGGGTGCCACCATGGTTAACTATCCCTTGAAGGAATTACTGGGTCTGTTGCAGGTTGTGAGAAATGTCTTTTTCAAGAAGATTGCATCGGGCGGAGATATTATCAAACTATTTATAGAGTTTTCTACCAAGGCACGTCGTGAGGGAATCCTATCATTGGAGTCTGATGTCAAGAACGTTGGAGAAGACTTTATAAAGAAAGGGGTTCAGCTTTCTATCGATGGCCTGGAGCCACAGTCGATTCGGGAGATCCTTGAAACCGAGATTACGTCCATACAGGATCGGCACCGAAAGGGAGCGGAAATCTTTACAACCATGGGGACTTTCTTCCCTGCGCTCGGCATGATCGGCACACTCATCGGGTTGGTACAGATGTTACAAACCATGAGTGATCCAAGTAGTATCGGACCGGCCATGGCAGTGGCACTCTTAACCACCTTTTACGGTTCTATCATGGCCAACATTGTGTGTATGCCCATGGCCGGAAAACTCCGGACCCGCAGCGGCGAGGAGGTCCTGGTAAAAGAGATGATAATTGAGGGGGTCATATGTCTTTCAAACGGAGAAAACCCCCGTATCGTGGAACAGAAACTCCATGCGTTCTTAGCCCCACGTCAGCGGGAAGCACAGTTCAAGTAATGAAACAAGGGCAGAGTCAATCTGAGAATACTGCTAGCCAGAGCGGGATACGGGTTCTGATTGTCTCACTCTTTATTATACTTTTAGCATTTTTCATTGTGCTCAATTCAATTGGCGTCGTTGATGAAAGGCGCAAGATTGAGGCACTCGGATCCTTGATAGGAAGTTTTGGGGTTCTGCCAGGAGGACTTTCATCCATGAAGGGTGAAGGGGAAAGCGTTTCGCCATCCCAGGCCCCGCTTGTGCCCCAAGAGGGGGCCCTCAGCGAAGCACTAGGTATAAGTAAACCAATGTCCGGGCTGGTCTCCTTCTGGACATCTCCGGAAGGAAAGGTGATCACCATACACGACAAGGTGATTTTTGATGAAGGAAGCTACAAAATCAGACTGTCGAGTTATGGTTTTCTAAAAAGACTATGTGAGATGATTAATCAGGACAAATACCCTGTTACGATCACGGGCCACACGGACAACAGGCCGCCGGACGAAAAGTCATTTCATTCCAATTGGGAGATTTCCTCCCTGAGAGCAATGGAGGTCTTAAAATTTCTTGTGGTGATAGGCAAGGTCGATCCTATGCGCCTCACAGCCTATGGCTGTGGAGAGTATAAGCCCATTGCAAGCAATAAAACAAGGCAGACAAGGGCTCAGAACCGCAGGGTGGACATTATTCTGAGTCATAAATCGGAGGCAAAGCTCAA
>JAQYWL010000073.1 GCA_030145035.1 Desulfobacteria bacterium
AACTATGAGCTATGAGCTATATCATTAACTCAACAAACGCGATCCCCAATCAAAGAGCAACTAAAACCGCTATCTTTCTCTTTGCTCTTCTAGTCTCAACTTTCATCCTCGCCTACTTCCCGGTATGGAAAAGACTTGTCATGGCATGGTCGGGCTCCGATGAATACTCCCATGGCTTTCTCATAATTCCTATTTGCATCTATATACTCTGGCGAAAGAAGGATGTTCTCGCCAAAATTCCAGCAAGCCCGTCACCATGGGGTCTGGCCGTAAGCATTTTTTCATTGTGTCTTTATCTTTTCGCCCACTTAGCAGAGATCATTACCGTAGCCTCTTTTTCGATGGTGTTGCTTGTGGCCGGAGTAGTCATCTATTTCTATGGTTTGTTGATGTTTAAGGAATTAATTTTCCCTCTGTTCCTTCTGCTGCTTATGATTCCGATACCGTCCCAGATATATTCTTCTCTCACGATACCACTTCAGCTCTTTGTCTCAAAAATCAGTGTCTTCATCGCAACCCTCTTGGGGCTGCCAATCTATCGAGAAGGCAATGTTATCCATCTTCCAGACCGAACTATGCAGGTCGTACAGGCATGCAGCGGCCTAAGATCTATGATTTCCCTTGTAACCCTCGCTGCTGTTTTTGGTTACCTCACTCTAAGATCAAACCTTTTAAGAATCGTTCTGTTCGTCTCCGGGGTGCCTGCTGCTATTGTTGTCAAT
Organism: Desulfobacteria bacterium; assembly: GCA_030145035.1. GTDB lineage: Bacteria > Desulfobacterota > Desulfobacteria > Desulfobacterales. Next base: position 723 of record JAQYWL010000073.1, read on the forward strand.
ATTATTCGGGTGTTAATGTTGGTGCTGGCATTTCATTACTTTGGCTACGATCTCACAAGCGGCCCCATCCATACTGCATTCGGAATGACCATTTTCATCCTTGCCCTACTTCTTCTCATTATTATCAAAGGAGTCCTCTCAATTTGGGACCGGTCAACTGCGTAATATCTCCAGACAGGATTAACATGATTGACATGATCTTTTCTCGGTTTCGTCCCGAAACTGAGAGAATAAGAAAATCCTGTAGATCCTGTAAATCCTGTCTGACAGATGTAAATCCTGCCTAACGAAGTTGACAATCTATATTTGATAAGACTAATATATACGCAATCATGACCGAAAAATATAGGGGGGCTATGTAGACCTATTAGAAAAAGGGGGTAAGTTATGCAGATTGCTATGGATAAACAAGAACTTAAGGAGGTCGTAAAGGAAGCAATAAAGGAAATAATAGAAGAGGAAAAGATGGAAAGCTTCCTTAAGAATATACCTTTTGTATCAAAAGAAGAAATGGAAGATATTAGTAAATTGTATGGAAAACCCGCAAAGGAGAAAATAGCGGTGCGGGAAGAAGAGATGGAACTATGAAATGGAAGATAGGTTATTCCAGAGAGGCTGAAAAGTTTATTAACAAACAAGATATAAGGGAGAAGGTGAAAAATGCGCTAAAGAAATTTTTGCAGGCAATGAAAGGCGAAAGCGTAAATCTCGACTTAACAAAGTTATCAGGCGATTGGAAGGGTTATTACAGAATAAGAATTGGTAAGATCAGGATAATATTTGATATATCTAAGGAGAGTAGAGAGATTTTCGTCGAAAAAGTGGATCATAGAGGCGATGTATATAAGTAAGCACGGCCTTTTCACGTTCAACCCGACCAAGCAACTTAGGCTGCCTCCACCCCAAGCGGATTGCCCTTTCTCAGTTTCATCCCTCTGAGCCGTAGTCAGGAAACTGAGAAAACAATAGAATCCAATCAATCCTACCTGCCCCGCCCGCCCCGCCCGCCCCGTAGGGAAACTCGTACCGGGGTTAAATGTTTACCCCGCCTGCCCCGTAGTTTTCAGATCGTACTGGGGTGAAATGCCTGCCCTGCCTGCCCCGTAGGTGGGTACCATCGTACTGGGGTGGAATGCGAAGCTTATTCCTCTGGGGCGGAGCATATTCAACCGGGGCGAAGCATATTTCACTTGCGGTCGAACAACAATTGTCAAGAGGATGACCCCAGGCATTTCAACAATTGTCAAGAGGAAAGATTTGACCCCAGGTATTGAGCATCCCCCCTACACGGGGACTGTCGGGTGGTTCGATTCCCCCTCCGCCTACCAAAAGAAGTGACCAGACAGGATTGACATGATGCTTTTTCAGTTTCATCCCCGCCCGCCTCGCCTGAGCGTCTCGCGGTGGTGGGCAGGAGGAAACTGAAAGAAAGAAAAATCCAGAAAATCCTGTCAATCCTGCCTTATAAACAACAACAGTATCTTAATCAACTATCGACAACTAGAAGCGAGCAGACGAAAACCAGAAATTAGCCCTTAGTTACGAGCTGCCGAACAGATTGACAGTCTGGTCAAATACGTGTATTATGATTTTATGCCGAAAGGAAATAGATCATTTCCTGAAAGAATGACAACTTCCTTCAAAAAGGGGTAAAGAGTATGGAAACTGTAACACTTGAAAACAATCTACTGAAGTTGCCTGAAAGGGTGGCAAAAAAGTTAAGGGGTAGAAGGATCGAAGTTGCGGAAGTAAAGGAAGGCATATTATTGAAGACTGACAGTAACCCCATAGCTGAAGCGAGAGGTTTTTTAAAAGGGAAACGATTTACGACCAAAAGATACCTGGAAATGAAAGTGTTTGAGAAGGAATTGGAATCGTGAGCGACAAATTCGTTCTGGATGCGTGTGCCGTGATTGCTTTCTTTAACGATGAAGAAGGTGCCGATGCGGTAGAACAATTGTTGTGGCAGATCGTGCAGACCTCTGGCATCCTTTTTATGCATGAGATCAACTTGCTGGAAATATATTATGGCGTTTACCGGGATGACGGCAAAGAGGTGGCGGAAGAGACGTACACCAAAGCGTTGAATTTACCAATCAAGGTCGTTACAGGATTGAGAAAAAACGTGTTCAAAGAGGCAGGCAGGTTAAAAGCTCTGTATAAGATCTCGTTAGCTGACTCAGTCGCTCTCGCCGAAGCTAAGATTAGAAGAGTTCCTTTAGTTACGTGTGACCACCATGAGTTTGATCCCATTCAAGAGAAGAATGAGTTGGATTTCCTGTGGATAAGATAAAGCGCGGATTGGCCTTTCTCAGTTTCTCCTCGAAACTGAGAAAACAAAGATCCTGAAAATCCTGTGGCGCGAAGCATCCCGCAGGGATAATCCTGTCTAACGTAAAAAGCTCTCATCAAGATAGGAAAAGTTAATATTTAAGATGTGACCCTGGCCTGGCCCTATGTTTTGCTGAGAGGTGAAGAGATAAATGAGTAAAAGGGGCTTCCGAAAGCAGATAAAAAGTTTGGAGTTGCGGATTGAGGAGCATGAAGACAAAATAACAACAGAAAAGGGGAAATCACAAATTGACGAGGGAAAAATGAGAGTCACTACTCTTAGAAAACCTAAGACTACAGAAATTGCCCTTGACGAACCATTAAGTACTCTATTGGAAGAGTTGGGTGAAGAGTGTCAAAACACCTTGAAATTGCTGGCACAATTAAGAATGAGCCATCTGAGCACTGAGCAGATAGAGGACATTTTAGCCGAACTAACGGCTTCGGTGGTGCATTTACATGCTCATACCGATAGGTTGGATGACCTGATCAGCGACCAGTTAGAAAAGTTCTAAGCCTATGTCCCCTTCCGCCGAAGGCGGATTGTTTACCCCGCCTGCCCCGTAGGTGGGAACCATCGTACTGGGGTAAATCCTGCTTGCCCTATGAAATGAACCACCTATTTCATCGGGGTCTAAAGCAACGCAATATACAATGAGCAACAAATCCTTCACCATC
>JAQYWL010000498.1 GCA_030145035.1 Desulfobacteria bacterium
CTCCTTGCTTGAAAATGACTTGCGCTGAACTGTGGCGGCGAAACCCCGTCTTCAATCGTAGAGGTTAGCAGATGAGATCGTTTGGCGTCACCGCCAAACGCCTCCAACATGCCCGGAACTTCATCGAAGAACCCTTCAGCCGCTTCGGACGCGACAGGGAAGGTTCGTTCCGAGCTTGCCTGAAGTCTTTTTAGCCATAGCGTCTATCTCAGACTCTTAGCACCATGAAACATTTCCTGCAACACATAAGGGATTTGGTCCTAATCGTCTCAGACAAAGAGATACCCTATGTATCTGAATATAGGAACGGCTTGACGCTTATGTTCGTGCCGTCTGTGGTTATGGTAATGGCACCGTGGCGATCAGTACGAAATATCTGACATCCCTGAGCCTGGTAACGCTTGAGAGTCTTCTGGTGGGGAAATCCGAATATGTTCTTCCATCCTGATGATATGACAGCTATGTCAGGGCCCACGCACTTTAGAAACTCATGGGTGCTTGAGTTCTGGCCTCCGTGGTGAGGGACCAGGAGCACGTTGCTCTTAATGGTAGTGCAGGCCAGGGATGTGAGTTCTTTTTCCGCCTCGGTTTCAATATCTCCAGGCAGAATGAATGATATGTTCCGAAAGGAAGCCTTTAGGACAAGAGAATTGTTATTTTTGGTGCGCCAGCCATCCCCGGCTTTCCGTTCCAAGAAATCGAGAGGAGGATAAAGTACCTGAAACCGAACCCCATTGATCAGTCGCGATTTGACGAGGTCTTCTAGTCCAACCATGCGAATATTCTTTTCTGAGATGATTTGAAGAAAATCCCGGTAGGGCTCGGTATCCGCGTGCTCCTGGTTCATCCATACCTCCTTTACGTTGAAGTGCCTGGCAATGAACAAAAGCCCGTTCAAATGGTCCGAGTCCGGATGAGAAAGGACAAGGATTTCCACGGTAGCAATCTTTCTCTTCCACAAAAAAGGCCCTACCACCCGAGCCCCTAAATCAAAACGGTTGTCATAAAATCCGCCCCCATCCACCAGTACACAGGGGCCTCCTGGAAGTTCCATGAGAGCGGAACTCCCCTGCCCAACATCAATCACCGTCATCCTCAATTCACGACGGCCGTACCGCTCGCTGACCCAGTAGCCCACGTCTGCCAAAGCGACTATTGCAAGGCCAATCAGCAGGGGCCTTGCCCGGCGGGTTTGCCTCCAGTTAAAGAGGCACCACAGCAGGGCATAATAAAGCCCAATCTCGATCAAGGTGGGAGTGACAGTCTTGACGGCAGCAAACGGCCACTTTGAAAAGAAGATTGCCAGGCCCATGCCTCCTTCAAGGATTACTGTCGCCCCTTTCATGATCCACAGGGCTATGGTTGCACTAATAGGCAAAAATAAGACAGCCAGCAGCCCCGCCGGCACGACCAGAAATCCAATCACAGGCACCATAAAGCAATTGGTCAAAATCCCGATCAGTGATGTTTGATTGAAATAATACAGGGTTATAGGAAAAGTACCCAGGATCGCAGCGGCGGATACAAAGAGAAAAAGGGCCGGCCTCTTGTAAACTGTGGGCGGGCCGCCCCTGAGTTCAACAACAAAGGGAAGGTGCTTCAGCATGTAGAGGATGGCAAATACGGCAGTAAATGAGAGTTGAAAAGAGATTTCAAACAGAGCCGTGGGGCTTATGATCAAGATCACAAGGGCTGCCAAAGTTAGGGTGTTGATGGTGTCTCGTTCCCGTTCGAATAGCAAGGCCATCAAGAAGACCATCACCATGATAACAGCTCTCTGGGTAGCAGGGGACATCCCGGCCAAAAAGCCGTAAAAGAGAACGGGAAACAGACTCAAGAGGGCTGCACCCTTTGCAGGCCACGCAGCCAGGAGAACCCTTTGGGATCGGGCCAGGACAAATCGAAAGCCCAGAAAGGCAAGGGTTGCTACGATACCGATGTGGAGACCTGATATGGCCAGAAGGTGGGCGGTTCCGATCCGGTTGAAAACATCTCTAATCTCCCGAGAGACCTCGCTTCGATCGCCGATAAGAAGTGCCTTTATGACCCCCCTTGCCTCTCCCGGGTCTTCTGGGGTGGCCTTGTCAATCAGGCTGGACACGGCTTGTCTCGACCGGTCTATGGCATGGCCCAGCCGGTAGGTCTTTCCAGGGTGCAGTCTAATGACAAAGCTTTCCCTGGAAACAGATGCAGAGGCATATATTCCTCGAAAGGCCAAATACCGACGGTAGTCAAAACCATCCGGGTTGTTGAAGTTGCGGATCTCTTTGAGCCTTGCAAGACACGCCACCCTGTCCCCTGAACGCAAACCAGCTACAGGCTCCCGGATTGTCGCCCTTACGGCACCGCTCACCTTGTAGAAAACGCCCTCCCTTGCCAGGGATTCTGCTTTCAGCACAAGACGGGTTCGGTCAGGGAATCGTTCTGGATGACCATCTACTGTACCGATAATGTGCCAGGGTCTACCGTCAACAAAATGGGATACGTGATTTGCCGGAAGTCGCGGTGAGGTCCAACTTTGTAGACTCCAGTAGCCAATGGTAAAGAAAAGGAAAAGGGGAAGCAGGTAGACCCTTAGCTTCTTGAGGAGAATGAGAAGGAAAATCAGGAAGACAATGGCAGCGGCAACAAGCAAGCTGGAAAGGCCGGGCAGCCAAAGGCCCACGACAATTCCGGCCATGAGGGCCAGCAGTAGGGGAATCAGGGGCCGGGCATAAGTCTCGACACGCGGGGTGACATTCTGTATATTGGAACATCTTTTTTTGCGTTTACCAGACCCAACAAGTCGATACAGTCTTTCAAGGTTCAAAGTGTCGCCCCTCACAACCAACCGACATACCAGAACAGATAAGGCCTTCACTTGTCTCCGTGCAAAGCAGGATATCATTTGCACGGCCCGTACAATACCGGGCTATTACACAGTATCCGTTTTCTTTCAGCAATTGACCCAAATGACAAGGCAAAAAAGTATATTCTCACGGTAGAAAGGACACCCTTTTCCTGACCAAGATCACAGCTAATTTCACCAAGGGGGATCCACATCATGTCGTTATCCGACAGATCGAACGAAATCTGGGGGCTCAACGAAAAGAAAACGCTTCATTTCTCGGCTGGTGTGTATCCTGGTTGAAACCTCAACGTCCTGGTATGCGTGAGGATACGTGGCACTATTTAGAGCTATCGGCTCGGACGAGTATCGTCAGGTCATGTGCTGCATCCTGCCATGCAACGCGCTGGCGAATATCGTACAACAAATCCCTGTGACAGTTTCGCAACCGCTTTCCTGAATTGCAGGGGCAGGGCTCGTGGCCTTTGGGCCGGTTCTTTCGGGCCAACAGTCGCATGAAACCGACCACAGAGCAATCTGTCGACCTCCCAAGAAGATTAGCGTAGTATTCGATAATACCCTGTGCACCATGTGAGTGTTCGCCCCACGGCGGAGGCTTCTGGTATTCGTCGTAGTAAGCCTGCCAAGCCAGGAATGGAGCAACGAGGTTGTCGAGGTAGTCAATGATTGTCGAACCAGGGGGCCACCGCCTACCTATCTCAGCATGAACTGCCAGGCAAGCCCTGCCGTCGGACATGATGTGGCGGTCGATGTTGCCAATGGGCAACTTTGGGTCGTTGCAAAACATTTCGGGTGGCCGATTGGGGTAATTCCCCTGAAGCTCAAGGACGACCCCGTATTCGATCTCTCGGTCGCTATCTGGGACATGAAGGCTGTACATCCCGTGAACAACGGCACTTTCTCGCCTCAGCCTGCATGCACTGTTTATCCTAAAACCAGGTGCCACGACGGCTAGTCTCAGAAGAGGGCAGGCTGAGGCCAGCGCTTCCCTTTCCTCGCGAAAGAGCCTACGGTTGCTTTCATACCATTGAGCCATTAGAAGTGTGCCCAAGGTTTTGCCGGCGTCTTCGCTCCGCAGATCGCAGCAACCTTGGATGCGTCTTCCTTCCTCTTATCAGCCTTATTGTCATCTTCAACAGAGGGAAAGCGATCCCCAAACTCCTTTCGCCAGAGTTTGGATGATTTTCCACGATCATCCGTTGCAATGGCCTTGGCAGCATCTGACGCCAGATCCGAAATTGCCTCTTGGAAGCGCACCTTCTGCTCGTCTGTCAGACGTGCCGTGAGTTCCTCTTCGCTATCCACAGGATTCAAAACACAGAACGCGCCACTGACGACAATTGAAATGGCATTGGCTGTTTCCGTCAGAGAAACGTCATCCCTCTCATCAGCGCAGAAGTTCTGGGCAGCTAGGACTGTCAGAATCAGCCCGCTTGGCATCTTGCCTCTCCTGCCAGCTTGAAAGTCGGCCCATGCCTTCAGGTAGAGGACGATTCTGCGCAGTTGTTCCCCTTGTCCCTTCACTTTGTCTTTAAACCAAACCGTGAGGGCTAAGGGATCGCTATGATGCCATCCTTTCTCGCCCTTTTCGGCCAGCATATACTTGCCGTTCAGTTCTCCGTATGAGGGCAGGTCCACGTGATATTGACCAGCGTACCGCACGCGAACACAAGTTTGTTTGTCAATCGGCTTCTCGGCTGTGTGGCCATCAGTCGCGTTCACTAGCCAGCGATGAACCGTGTCCGGGGTGGGCCATTTACTATCTTCGTTCTTGTCTAAATGCCGCAAGTAGACGCCGTCATCGATATCGAACTCGCCGTCGAGGGGGTTAACCGTAGTGCCCATGGCGTAAGAGCCTTGTCCTAGAAACTTGGGTAGTTGTACCTTGAGTTTATCACGGAAGTACTTTCGGATGCGGTCTCTGACGGCATCCCGCGAATTCCTCAGTGACTTCTTCTTCCCAGAAGTCAAGACTATCTGATCATGAAACACTGCGAATTCCTTGTGTAGATTAGCCATTATCGTTTCCTCCTTTGACTTGTTCGGTTTTGGCCTTGGTCGAAGGGTTTTCCGATGTATTGGGACACGCCCAGGTGAGGACGAGCAGTGACACCGCAACCAGGATCACCCATACACACAATGTGCAGAAATGGTCGCTCCATTTTCGTTTTGCGTGGCTGTATTCCCTGGGCAGCAGCGGAGTATCTGCCAGATACATGCCTGGATCGTACATACCCAAAGCCCGTTCGCTCCTGATCATGGCTTCACGGTTTTTTCGAAAACCCCTTAGAAGCCCCATCATGAAATAGATTGTGCCAGCGAATAGGGCAACGATGAGGAGCGTCAGGGCAACACGCTGGGAAACGACAAGGACTTTTTGGCTGATCAACAGCCACCCGATACCGATAGCCATGCCTGAAATCCATAGCGTGAACTGTATACTGCGCTCCCGGATCTTGTGCGAAGCGCTGTATCGTTCCTGCAGTTCCGCAAGGAGGACTTGTGCTTTCAGGTCGTCACTGAGTTCGTTCATGTGTCACCTCGCTATTTGTAGCCCTTCAGCCGCATGGCGGCATTCACTGAACGATTGTTAACCTTCACGTTGGCCACGCTTCGTCGATACTTGTCTCTTGCCACTGTCTCAACGGAGACTTCCTGTCCCTGAACAAGATCACGCAGAGCTTTCGTGGCTGCTGCAGCACCACGTGATCCCTTTTCGGGCGCATGGACGTTTGCCAGGCGCACCGGCCTCTTTCTGGAATCAGTCGTGAATGTGTCGCCGTCGATTACCTTCGTTACTGTTTCTTTTCTTGGCATAGCAAACCCCCTTTACATATATTTTTGCAAGATATTTCTAACTGTAATACAGGCTCCTGTTTTGTCAAGTTATTTTGCAAACTATTATATCTTGCGGTTAGTTATTAACATTCTTATGAATATTTTGTTGCAGTTGTCTTTATACCGTGCTATTGGGTGGTAATCATGCGGCTCAACAAAATGGCCAAGATTCAAAGCGGTTACATCAGTCGTGGGAAGATCGAGGCCCGTGAGGACGGTTCTCATTTCCTTCTGCAGGCCAAGAACGTCGATGGGCATCGTCTAACCTATGTTACCGACGCCCTGATTCGTTTCAGCCCGTCCCTGACTCGCAAAGACCGGATCCTGGAGACGGGTGATGTGCTCTTTATGGCCCGCGGTGCCCGGAATTATTCTTTACTAATGAGGGAAATACCCGACTCCGTATTAGCAGCAGCGTGTTTTTTCGTGGTGACTGTGTCGAGCGATCAAGTCCTGCCTGCTTATCTGTCCTGGTATCTCAACCAGCCACCAGCCCAGAACTACCTCAGCCGTTACAGCGGGAGGGGTGTGCATATGCCGGTTGTGAGGCGGTCCGTACTGGAGAACCTGGACGTTCCTCTACCCCCCCTGGAGGCTCAAAAGAAGATCGCAGAGTTGGACGCCCTCATGCGCCAAGAACAACAACTCCTTGATAAGTTGGCACAGAAACGCAAAAACCTGATCGCGATGGCTTGTCTAAAGGCCGTGCGCGGAAGCTGATAGAGACAATAAATGGCAAAGGACAACCATATGAATGATCAACAGAAGAAAGTCACGATTTTGAACAAAGTGTGGCAGGCCTGCGATACTTTCCGCGGCGTCATCGATCCTGCCCAGTACAAGGACTATATCCTGACCATGCTGTTCGTGAAGTACGTCAGCGATATCCTCAAATCTAGGATGGCTCAGTTGACGGCCAAATACAAAGGAGACAAGGTCCGCATTAAGCGGGCGTTGGACCGGGAACGTTTCGTTATCCCTGAAATTGAAATGAAGGATAGCAAAGGAAAGGTGGAAGATCGTTTCCCTGCCACGTTCGACAGTCTTTACGAGCGGCGCGGCAGATCGAATATCGGCGAACTGATCAATATCCTGCTGGAGCACCTTGAAGATGCCAACAAGCTCAAGCTGCACAACGTGTTTCGCAATATTGATTATAACAGCGAGGCTAACCTGGGACAGACACGCCAACGAAATACACGCCTGAAACATTTGCTCGAAGATCTTGTGGATCTGGATTTGACGCTTGAGTCCGTGGGCCACCTGGACATTATTGGTGATGTCTATGAGTACTTAATTGAGAAGTTTGCGGCTACCGCAGGGAAAAAGGCCGGAGAATTCTACACGCCGGCGGCTGTCTCTGAAACGCTTTCCCGTCTCGTGGCGCCGAAACCTGAGGAGCGCATCCATGACCCTGCCTGCGGCTCCGGATCTCTCCTGATCCGCGCGGGCAAGCAGGTCGCCTCCGACGATTATGCCCTCTACGGCCAGGAGATGAACGGAAGCACCTGGGCGCTCTGTAAGATGAATATGTTCCTACACGGTGTAGATTCCGCTAACATCGTGTGGGAGGACACCATCCGGCACCCCCAATTCGTGGAAGACGACGCCCTTATGAAGTTTGACGTGGTGATTGCCAATCCCCCTTTCAGCCTGGACAAATGGGGGCAAGAAATCGCGGCCGAAGACCGTTATGGTCGCTTCTTTCGTGGCATTCCGCCCAAAAGCAAGGGGGACTGGGCCTTTATCTCCCACATGCTGGCAACGGCCGTGGAAGGAAAGGGGCGCGTGGGCGTGGTGGTGCCCCATGGGGTGCTTTTTCGAGGTGGGCAGGAAGGCAAAATTCGGGAGGCCGCAATAAAAGAGAACCTGCTGGATGCCGTGATCGGTCTGCCCGCAAATCTGTTTTTCGGCACAGGGATACCAGCAGCCCTGATGATCTTTGACAAATCGCGGAAACAGGGCCGTAAGGTCCTTTTTATTGACGCCAGCCGGGAGTACGAGCAGGGCACCAACCAGAACAAGCTCAGAGAGCAGGACATCCAAAAGACTGTCAAGACGTTTCAAGAGCGCAAGACGATCGACAAGTATTCCTATCTGGCAACGTTTAAGGAGATCGAGGAGAACGAGTTCAATCTCAACATCCCGCGCTACGTGGACACCTTCGAACCGGAACCGGAAATCGACATTGCCGCCGTTCAGCAGGAGATCGAAGAGATCGAAGCCGAGCTGGCAAAGACACAGACGGAGATGAAAGGTTATTTGAAAGAGTTGGGGTTTTAAAGGTATCCATCTGATGCATATGACATTGGAACAGTTGCGCTCTTTGATGAAGGCGAAAGAAGCCGAACATTTGGAATTCAAGGAAGCGAAAGAGCGCTTCGACTTTGAAAAACTTGTGCGGTACTGCGTGGCCCTCGCAAATGAAGGGGGTGGTAGAATCGTTTTGGGGGTTACCGACAAGAAACCTCGCCAAGTGGTGGGAACTCAAGCTTTCTCGAACATGGAGAGGACCAAGGCCGGGCTTTTGGAGCGCCTTCACGTACGTGTCGAAACCGATGTCATCGATCATCCAGATGGTCGTGTTCTCGTTTTCACCGTGCCCTCTCGCCCCATTGGGATGCCTATACATTACAAGGGTGCCTACTGGATGCGAAGCGGTGAGGATTTGGTTCCCATGACGCCGGACATGTTGAAAAAGATCTTTGCTGAATCCCAGCCGGATTTTTCCGCTGAAATATGTGAAAAAGCGACCGAAAAGGATCTCCATCCGGAAGCCATTGAAGTGTTTCGAGACATGTGGCGCCGTCGGTCCGGCAATCCGGCCCTGGAGTATATCACCCATAGACAGCTCTTGAGCGATGCGGAATTGATGGTAGGAAGCGGCGTGACCTTTGCGGCCCTGATTCTGCTAGGAACCCGGGAGGCGTTGGGCAGACACCTTGCCCAGTCAGAGGTTGTTTTTGAGTATCGATCTACCGAGTCTTCCATCACCAATCAACAGCGGGAAGAGTACCGACAAGGCTTCTTTCTCTTTCACAACGACCTGTGGAACACGATCAACCTTCGAAATGACAAATACCACTACCAGGAGGGGCTCTTTGTATGGGATATCCCCGCATTCAATGAATCTGTTATTCGAGAAGCCATCCTGAATGCAGTAAGCCACCGCGAATACCGACTAAGCGGCTCAGTCTTTGTCAGACAATTCCCAAAGCAGATAGAAATCGTCAGTCCCGGAGGATTTCCCCCTGGAATAACGGCCGAGAATATCTTGTGGCGCCAATTTCCACGTAATCGCCGGATTGCCGAAGTCTTCGCAAAATGCGGATTGGTGGAACGCTCAGGCCAGGGCGCTGACCGAATGTTCGAAAACAGTGTGAAGGAGAGCAAGCTTCCCCCCGACTTTTCAGGAACCGACGACTATCAAGTCTCCCTCCTTTTACATGGAGAGGTTCAGGATCCGCTTTTTCTACGTTTTCTCGAACAGATTGGCAAGGAAACCCTTTCAACGTTCCATACTACGGACCTATTGGTCCTCGATCTTGTGCACAGAGAACAATCCATACCTCGTTGGGCGCGGGACAGGCTGCCCTTGTTACGCGGTTCTGGGGTGATAGAGAAGGTCGGCCGAAAATATATACTCTCCCGGCAATTCTATAAGTTTGTTGGAAGAAAAGGTGTGTACACACGCAAGCGAGGCCTGGATAGGGAGACGAATAAGGCGTTGCTCCTAAAACATATTCGGGACAATAAAGGGCATGGAAGTCGCTTTCGTGAATTCAAGGATGTCCTGCCAGACTTGACACGTGATCAGATTCAAACGCTGCTTCGGGAAATGAAAAAGGACGGGCTTGTTCACTCCATTGGCCGGGCGCACGGTGCTCGGTGGTTTCCAGGTGTGGAAAAGGATAATTCTAAGACCTAAGGTCTTTTGGTTTTAGCGTTAAAAAACGCAAAGAAAACGCAAAGAAAACGCAAAGAATGCAATAACATTCTATTATTAATAGATATTTTATGCGCTGTGTCTATTGCGCCAACGCATAAAGTGACGCAAATTCAGTGTGGAAATAACCGAACCATTTAGGAACTTAAAGCTTTCGTGTAGTTCGTAGTTGAAAAGGGTTGAAGTGTGAGCAAGCGGAACGAAAACAGGCCGGGATATAAGAAGACCACGGTGGGGTGGATTCCGGAGGAATGGGACGTCCAACCACTCGGTTCTGTGACAAAGAAAAGCCAATATGGCCTGTCCGCGAGTTCCTCTGTGGCCGGAAGGACTCCATTACTTCGCATGGGCAATATTGAGGATGGAAAAGTAACATACAAGAATCTTGCCTATGTTGATATCTCCGACGAAGAGCGGACCGACTATAGGGTTCAAGAAGACGATCTGCTTTTCAACAGAACAAATAGCCTTGATCACGTCGGGAAGTTAGGGATTGTCACGAATCCCAAGCCAGCTGTTTTTGCTTCTTATCTGGTTAGATTTCAGCTCAAAAAGACTTTGGCTCATCCCGCATTTGTGGCCTATTTCTTCAACACTCACGAATCCCGGAACAGACTAAAGAGACTGGCGACGCCAGGCGTCTGCCAGCACAACATAAATCAATCCGAATTGAAAAAGCACTTTGTAATCCCACTCCCTTCATTCCCCAAACAAAAGAAAATCGCCGAGATTCTTTCCACGTGGGATGAGGCCATCGACCAGACGCGCGGGCCGATCGATGCGAAAAAGCGCCGAAAGAAAGCCCTCATGCAGCAACTGCTCACGGGCAAAAAGCGGTTGCCGGGCTTCCGCAAATCATGGGAAGAATATCATCTAGGAGATGTTTTCAATGAAAGAAGGGAAATCAACGGCCATCATCTGCCGCTTTTGGCCATCACGGGAAGCCGTGGGGTGATTCCGGCTTCGGAAATCAAACGTAAGGATTCATCCAACCCTGATAAGTCGAGATACAAGATAATCAGACGAGGAGACATCGGTTACAATACGATGCGAATGTGGCAAGGGGTGTCGGCCGTGTCCGGCTTGGACGGGATTGTCAGTCCAGCCTACACCATTTGTGTGCCCAAAGCCGACGTTGATGTGCAGTTCATGGGATACTTTTTCAAATTTCCTCCTGTCGTTCACTTGTTTTGGAGATACTCGCAGGGCCTCGTCAGCGACACACTAAATCTGAAATTCAACAACTTCGCTCAAATCAAGGTGACGATCCCAAACCCGAAAGAGCAGTGTGCTATTGCCAAGGTCCTCTCTTCTGCAGATGACGAAATCGCAACCCTCGAAAAGAAACTGACTGCCTTTGAAAAACAGAAACGCGGCCTCATGCAAAAATTGCTAACCGGCGAGGTGCAGGTAAAGACATAGCCTATGGAAGAGGTAGCCCCATACGGTGTTTCTGGTTATGAAACGCCCAGCTATCTGGAGAAGGTCCAGTCCCAGCTTCCGGCGCTGGAGTTGTTGATCAAGCTCGGATGGCAGTACCTGACACCGGAGGAGACGGTGCATCTTCGAGGCGGGCGGCTGGGCTCCACCATCCTGGAGCCTGTTCTGACCGACCACATCCGCACGCACTGCCGGTATGAATTCAAGGGGAGCATCCATCCGTTTACCGAAAACGCTATCCAAAACGCCGTGCAGGCCCTGAAAGGCTTCCGGTCTACAGGCGCAACGCATGAAAATGAACAGGTCTATGACCTGTTGTGCCTCGGCACCAGTGTCCCTCAAACGGTGGAAGGAGATACTAAGAGTTTCACCATCGACTATATCGATTGGAAGAACCAGGAGAACAATACGTATCAGTGCACCGCAGAATTCAAGGTGGAAAGGATCGGCCACCAGAAGCATTACATTCCAGACATTGTCTTGTTCGTAAACGGCATCCCCCTGGTGGTCATGGAATGCAAACGCTCTGCCTATACCCAGACCAAGAAGAAACCCATTGACCTGGCCATTGATCAGCTTGCCGACTATCAGGCAAAAGATGGCATCCCACAGCTATTTCTCTACAGCCAACTGCTGCTGGCCCTGGCCCGCGACAAGGCCCAGTACGGCACCACGGGTACCGCGCGGCAGTTCTGGGCGGTCTGGAAAGAAGAACGACTTAACGCCCCGATCCGGCAATTGCTTCAAGAACCGTTGGATGAACAGGATGTGGACAAGCTGTTGTCTATCCCTTTTGACGATGTGCGTCATAAGTATCTGACCATCCTTGAACAGGGTCGGGAGATCTACGAGCAGGACCGGGCCCTGTATGCCCTGTGTCGGCCTGAGCGTCTCCTTGAATTGGCCTTTAAGTTCATCCTCTTTGATAATGGTGCGAAAAAGATTGCCCGGTATCAGCAGTACTTCACGGTCCATGACATTATGAAGCGTGTTTTGAGCGCGCAACCGGATGAATCGCGACCGGGCGGGGTGGTGTGGCACACACAGGGAAGCGGCAAGTCGCTGACCATGGTCATGCTGGCCAAGTCCCTTGCCTTACGCCCTGATATCCTGAACCCCAAGGTCATTCTGGTGACCGACAGGATCGACCTGGACGATCAGATCTGTGGCACCTTTCGGGCCTGCGGCCTGGAGCCGGAACAGGCCAATACAGGCAAGCATCTGGTTGAACTGCTACTGGACCAACGCACACACATCGTCACAACCCTCATTCACAAATTTGCCACAGCGGCATCCAACAGGAAACTGAAGCAGGCTGACCGCAATACATTCGTCCTGGTGGACGAGGGGCATCGTGGTCAATACGAGGAACAACACGCCCGCATGCGCCTGGCTCTAAAAGGGGCGTGTTTCATCGCTTTCACAGGGACCCCGCTGGCCAAATCAGCAAAGAGAAACACGTTTGCCAAATTCGGAGATCTTTTCCAACCGGCATATACCATCTCCCGCGCCGTGGAGGACAAAGCCGTGGTTTCCCTGCTCTATGAGGCCCGGCACGTGCCGCAAGAAGTTGAGAAAAAAGCCATTGATGGCTGGTTTGAAAAACTCACCCTGGGGCTTACCAAAGAACAAAAAGCAGATCTCAAAAGGAAATTCTCAACCGAGCGCCAGCTTAACATGGCCGCACAAAAAGTCCGGATGATAGCCTGGGACGTGAGCCTCCATTATGCTGCGGCATACCAGGGCACTGGCCTCAAAGGACAGCTTGTGACCCCTCGAAAAGAAACGGCGCTACTGTACAAGCAGTTCATGAATGAGTTTGATATGGTCTCCACCGAAGTCCTGATCTCTGCGCCCGCTGAACGGGAAGGAGAAGGCAGGGGAGGCGAACCGTCCCAAACGGAAAAAGCCTTCTGGCAGGTCATGATGGATCGCTACGGTTCTGAGGACAAATACAACAAACAGCTTATTAATGCGTTCAAACACGGGGATCACCCGGAGATTATCATTGTTGTGGATAAGCTGCTCGTGGGTTTTGATGCCCCATGCAACACGGTCCTTTATCTTGCCCGGAAGCTAAAAGAGCACACGCTCCTTCAGGCGATTGCCCGGGTGAACCGTCTGCACGAAGGGAAAGAGTACGGGTTGATTCTTGATTACAGTGGGGTCATTGAAGAGCTGGACGAAGCGATTGACTTCTACGCCCAGTTGGCCAACTATGACCGGGCCGACCTGGAAGAGACGGTTACCTATATCGCCGACAGGGCAGCCGAGTTGCCGCAACTCCATTCGAACCTGTGGGCGCTCTTTGAGAAAGTAAAGGGTGCTAAAGACCCAGAAGTTTACGAAGTACACCTCCGAGATGATGACTTGCGAAACCAGTTCTACGAACGATTCAGTCTTTTTGCCCGAACCCTTTCCCTGGGCTTGTCGTCCATGAACTTCCTGGAAACCACCCCAGA
>JAQYWL010000055.1 GCA_030145035.1 Desulfobacteria bacterium
GGGTTTGGGTGGGGGTGAAAGAATGAAAAAAGATCCTGAAATGATCGCCGCAAGCCTTGACCGCCACTACCTGGTATGGAAGGACAAGCACGGGACTCTCGGTTTCGGAAATCTTCAGTATCCTGAAAGAGTCCCGCTATCTGTATTCCAAGCAGACGGTTGGATCAGCACCGAAAGGCCTCCCCTCGCCATAGAAACCGGCCCTGATGAAGACCATGGCCCACAGGAAGGCAAATCGCGTGAAAAAATCGCTTCAGACCTTAGCACCCGCTGCTTGGTCTGGAAAGATCAACACGGCACTCTATGTTTCGGCAATGTTCAGTATCCTGAAATAAGTAACACTTCCCATATCCATGTCAATGGAAGCTGGGAACCGCTGGCTAATTAAACGTCTCGGAAATTCTACAACCTATTGAAATGGTAGATATTTATTGACGCTATTGCAAGTTCGATCAGGGAATGATGGAATGATGGAATATTGGAATGATGTAAAAGAAAAAAAGACCAAAATCCTCTTAAACCCAACATTCCACCATTTCAGTATTCCAGTATTCCAATTGTGAGCGAAGCGAACTAACTTGCTCCTGCCAGCCTCTTTGCCTGAGATAAGGAGAGGGATATGTTAAAGACACTGAAAAACAGCGAGGGTTTTACCATGATAGAGCTCTTCATGGTATTCGCTGTACTTGGCATCCTGGCACAGATCTCTTTGACCTTCATGATCGATTTAAGATCAAGGTCTTCTGACGTCACGGCCCTGTCGGATGGTAAGAACCTGGTGACCGTGGTCAGGAATAACTTCATTGCCCTGGACGATGTTGACTACACACATAATCCGGGTGATGGGCCTGACATAGGTACAGTCCTTACTGATGGAGGTGCCAGGCCACCAGTCTTTGTATTGTCTCCTGGTGTGGAAGCGGAAATCACAGGGAAGAGCGATCCCAATGACCCAGGTGAAGGTCTTGTTGTTGTGACTCTTTACCATCAGAGCGGCACGAAGATGGGCCCGCCGAGTGCGAGTGGTAGGAGGGAGCTCTACTTCGTCGTCGACGAATTGGGAGAGGATATACTTGCTACGTTTTAGGATCGCGGGGATCCTACCAGTACTGACTTTGCAGGTCGTAAATACCATTGAGAAGCATCTGGCTGAATCAATGAAAGGCTGGACTCAGCCAAATGGACCCCAGCCTCTTTTCGAGGAGCGGGTGACTTTTTTTGGCACCTACTGTGACCTTTTTTGCCAGTTCCGAAAAATAGTTCTTTTGTACTAACGAATTCCCAGCAGAAAACCCCTATTCTGCCCGATCGGGTCCCCACCACTTTATGGCCTGCACTCTCCCTCAGAAGGGTTCGGCTCACCAGGATTGCATCCCTGGAAAGGAACACCTCTGAAGTCTATGCAGGTTCAAGTATGATTGGCCACACTTGTTAGAACTGGCTTCAAAGCGAAGCTCAAAAAAATCGTCCTAACTATGTGATATCGCGGCAGATAAACTTTTCCTTGACAATCAACCAGGCTGTGGAACATAACTTTCGGGCAAGATAAGGGCCTTAGGAGGTCAAAATGATCGCTGATCTTGTGCGCAAAAATCGAAGTTATAGAAGATTCCACCAAGAGGTTTCTATAGAGCACGAAACCCTGAAAGAACTTGCGGGCCTTACCCGCCACTGTGCTTCGGCCGCTAATCTCCAGCCTTTAAAGTACGTCCTTTCCTGTACACCTGAAAGAAATGCTCACATTTTCAACCACATTGCATGGGCCGGATACTTGAAGGACTGGGAAGGACCGCCAGAGGGTGAAAGACCCTCTGCTTATGTCATTGTCCTCGGCGACACGACCATTGCCAAGTCATTCGGCTGTGATCACGGCATTGCAAGCCAGACGATTCTTCTGGGTGCCACGGAAAAGGGTCTGGGGGGATGCATGATCGGTTCGGTCAAGCGCAAGGAACTCAGCCAAGCACTTGCCATCCCGGGGCACCTGGAAATCTTGCTGGTAATTGCTCTTGGCAAACCCAAAGAAACCGTTGTGATTGAAACCGTGGGGCCTGACGGAAACATCAAGTACTGGCGCGACAGCCAGGATGTTCACCACGTACCGAAGCGATCCCTTGACGAGATCATTGTTTAGCACAACGGATGGACACCCTTACACCTGCCTGAACCCTCTACTGTTCTAGTAACCGTTCACGGGTTCAGAGGTTCAGAGGTTGTAACCCTGAACGCTGAACTCTGAACCTGTGAACGCCTACCTATTCTATCACAAATTGGGCCCGTCTGTTTTTGGCCCAGGCATTTTCGTTGTGGCCTGCATCTAGGGGCATCTCCGCTCCATAGCTGACGGTTGTCAGCCGTTCGGGCGCAATCCCAAGATCGACCAGATAACTCTTGGCACTCCGGGCGCGCCGGCCCCCAAGGGCCATGTTACCTTCGTAGGTTCCTCGTTCGTCGCAATGGCCTGCAATAATTGCCGAAACCCCGGGATGGGCCGTGAGCCATTCAGCCTTGCGCTTGAGGATCACCTTTGCCTCCGGAAGGAGCCTCGATTGGTCAAGCTCAAAGTGGATGTGCTCGTTCAGAAATCTTTCCCGCTCAGCACGCTCCCTGCGCGCTTTGGCCTCCTCGCGCAAGCGCTCTTCCCGGAGACGCTGCTCTTCCAAGGCCTTCTGCGCCGCGCGTGGCTGCTGCGCAGCAGCTATACGTTTGGCGTCGCCTCCATATTTGGCTGGAGCCACTGCTGGGGCCGAGAATTTTTGTAGGGGTGAGTTGAGGAGCATTTTGCAGAACTTTTCTGCGTTCTTCTTCATCAGTGCCCTGGCTGCTGGAGCAGGTTCACCGCGGCTTTCCATAATAAAGTAGTCGGTAGAACGGGTAGGTGGTTCAATTTCTACTGCTTTGGCATACCACAGGGTGTCGTTTGTGGCCACATGAATCACCCGGATTCGCTCATCCACGCGTGACGGCAGATGAAGGCCACCTTCAAAATAGTAGAGCAGATCTCCGACGATAATTACGTCGTAATCTTTGGCGCGGGCTATGTCTATCAAGTTTTCCATGGGCATATCTGACACATCCAACTCAAGTGTCACATTGACGACCTCGTTTCTAAGCAATTCCTCATACAGGTACTGTGCGGCTGTTCTGCCCATTCCTGGGGCATAATAGGGCTCTATAAATCTAAAAATGCCCACATTCGATATACGATAACGGTTCAGTAGTTGCGGGGTTGTATAAATCTCTTCGGGCAGGCCGCTACTAGGTGGAACAAGCACGACATGATAAACACAGCCAACCAGGCAAAATGCCACTACCACTGCACACACCGTGTTCTTGGTCGATAGGTTCATTGCTTCATGGCCCTCAGATGATGGGTTATTACACAGTGTAAACAAGGTAACATTTTAGTTCTTTGAAAACATTATCGCATACAGGCAATCCGATTCTAAACCGGCTCAAACTCAAACAATGACCCGCTTTAGAATCGGATCACCTCACCGGTTCTTTTTCGCGTGTCCAAAACGATCTTGTAAGCTTTTCACAAAGGCTCTGTCCGCTGAAGTCGAGAGCATCTCCAACGGAGAATACCCCCGCTTCGAGGCCAGAAAAAAAGTGATCAAAAGGGCCACGCCGGTAATGACAAAGTTCGGCCAGGCATTAATTGCCCATTGGCCCTGCCAGGTGATTTCCCATGCATTCGAAAATGGGAGGAGGTATGGAATCGGCCACTGGTAACCATCCGGTCCCCTTGCCCCGACGACGTCCCCCAACAAATGTAAATGAAAACTCAGAAAGGCAAGGCCGGTCGCCAGCCACTTCTTCTTGGCTATGACAAATACCACTACCGCTACGAACAAACCAAAACCCAGATTATGGGCGAGAACATGGTGGTATTCGGACCACCACAATAGTGGATGGTCCGACCCTTGGGTGAGCTTCTCGGCGATGATCCCGGCACTGTCGATGTCAGGAATGATACCCGATACGGTGACTGCTGCTCGCTCCCTGCGATTCAAGTCACCGGTGTTGGCGACGACCCACCCCACGAAAAAATGGGTAACCGTATGCATCCTGTTGCCCCTTTATATCTGCGAAAGGATTTGACCTAACCCGGACAAGCCCGCCCGGCATTCGCCTGAGGCGTAGCCGATGGCGGACGGGCCGGAACCAAAAGTGCCTAAAGTTTGAAGTGCCTAAAGCCCGCCCTGGCGCGACAGAAGCTGGACAATGCCACGGAGAGAAAATCCCGCTCTGGGCCAGGGTCTGGGCCAGGGTTAAGGAATGCGCTTTCAGCGCA
>JAQYWL010000397.1 GCA_030145035.1 Desulfobacteria bacterium
AAGATCTCATAGGCAGGCAGCCCGAGTCTTTCGGCAATTCCTTGAGCATATGTTGTCTTTCCAGTGCCCGGCGGGCCATAAAGAAGAATGTGGGTCGAACCTTTGGGCCTTTTTTTGAGCAGGGCCAGGATGTGGTTTGTCTGTTCCCGGTCGACCATGTGATATTCCAGCGGCACGCCGTTTGGAGATAATCGAGAGAAGAATTTCGTGGAACCCACTTTCGAGGAAGGGTCCTGAAACACATCAAGAAAGTCGTAGCAAATGCCAAGATCAAGGTTGTCATCAAAGTCGATCATTCCGATCCTGGCAAGGGTCCCGCGAAGAACGCGATTCAATTGTTCGGAGCTGACCTTCAAAATAGCCTTGATGTACCGACGCCCGGCAAAGCTCTTGCAGTCCAGGTCCATGTCAAAGAACTCCCTTGGAGCTTTCCAGGCGGTCGTGACAAACTGAAAAAGGGCGTATTCTGTCTCTTGCTCCGTCAGCTTGAACATTTTCTTTATGGATGCCATGTTCTTTTCGATATCGGACCGGCCCCGGCGGCTCAGCGCTGCAATTCTTTGCTTCAAGACACGCAGTATAAAGCGGAGCAGCCTGGAATGCTTTTTTTGAGGAAGTCTTCTGAGAATCCGGACGATAGTGTCAGGGTACTCATCAGGGTCGCGCCTGCATTGAAGAAATTCTTCTTCAAAGTCGTCTTCTTGAAGGTCTTCGATTTGGGCCGTCACGTACTGGAGAACCTGTTCTATATCCGGACCCAGAATCCAATGGAGCAATGTCATGCTCTCATTGTTTATCATTGGATAACGACTTAGAAGCCTCTCCAGATAAACCCCGCATTTCCAGGCAACAAAGCGTTCATTCTTGTCCTGATCATAGGCAACTGACGGATCTGCCAGAAACTTTTTGTGACGTCTTCTTCTCATTGGGCTATGCCTCCTTTTTTTCTTGATTGATTATATTATCGTATGGTATCGTTCCATATTACAGAACGTTTTTGCGGTTTTATTAGGAGGGGATAAATGCCTAAAAAGATAGCTGATTTTAGCAGTTATGGTCAGAAGTTGATCAGCCTTTTTGCAAGGCTTTTGTTTTCCAGGGAAAGCCACTCGCTCACAGACCTTGCCCGGATGCTAAACTGCTCTAAACAGACCGTCCTGCGCCTCGTGGGCGATATTCAAAAAGCCTATTTTGTAGACATAAAAGAAAACTTCAGGGGGAACAGGAAGTATTTCCGTATTCAAAGGCCAAGGATACCCCCGCTGGTAAACCTGACGGAAAAAGAAATGAACGTGCTCCAGATGTGCCGGGCCTTTTCCGAGCATCTGCTGGGCCGTAAACTCTTTGAAGAGGCGACACGTGCGTTGGGAAAAAGCCGGGCTTTGTTGCCGCAGGAAAAAACGCTGTCATCTCAGCATTTTGCCTCTTTTAGGCCGGGGAGCATCGACTACACGCCGCATCAGGATGCAGTCCGCACCCTGATAGAAGCCATGGAGAAAAAAAGGGTATGTAAGCTCTCTTACCAGTCGATTAGTGCAAAAAGGGCCAAGACCTTCTACATAAGACCGCTCAAGATCTTCTCCCACCATGACACCCTGTACCTGCACGCCCGTTTGGCAAGGAAGCCCGGAAAACCTTACAGAGAGCCCGACTTTGACCCTTTATTGGCCATACACAGGATCAAGAAGGTTGAAATCACTGACAGGCTGTTCCAATTCCCTAAAGATTACGACTTTGAAAAGACGTTTAATCAGAACTTTGGCATCATCAAGAAAGAGTCTTTTGAGGTGGTGGTGGAATTCAGCGAATTTGCCGCAAGATACGTTCCAGAGCGGATCTGGAGCCCGGATCAGAAGGTGGTCAAGAAAAAAGGAGGGAATGTGAAGCTGACCTTCACCGCTTCATCCAAACCTGAGTTGATGGCATGGGTTCTTTCTTTTGGTGATGAGGCTAAACTAATTAAGCCGGATTGGTTGGTGGATGAGGTGAGGCAAAAGGTTGAAAGGATGCAAAAGGGTTATTCTGAGGGCATATGAAATGCTTAAAATAGGTATTATGAACAGTCTTGAAACAAGATTGCACAAATCCATTGATAAGGTAGTCGTGGCCTTTGCTGAAAATCCTTTTCACTATTTCACGGAGGCAGATGTCGTTGCGGACCTGAAGTATTTATTGACGCAGGAGCTTCAAGAGGCATGCGAATCAAAGGATGGGATTAACATGCAACTCGTCCATCAGGAGTATCCCACTTTCTTCAAGCAAAAGAATGTCAACAGGCGGGGGCACTATAATATAGTGGTACTGAACCCAGAGTTTATTCGTAGTAACCACTCCTGGACGATTGCGAAACCAGGAATTGGATTCGATCCGAATGTTAAACCATTTCTCGCAGTAGTTGAGGCAAAATTGTTTTACGAGGGAATTGCGAAGAACCGGGCCAACGCTGTAATTAAAGATCTGAACAAACTTGAGAGTAGCAAAGAGAACTCAGATTTTATGTTTTATGTTCATTTTCAGAGGTACTTGAAGAACAGCCTGAGTCCTTGGAAAAAGTATTGGCCTAGAATCAAACAGGCCGCCAAGCAAAGTAGTCACGTACAAACTTGCTTTACTATATACTGGCACCGCAACGAGGGGAAAGTTGAGACAGTGCGATTTGGTAATTGGTGAGATGGCAATCCCAACATTAGATTGCACACCGACTGAACAGCCGCGACGTTGCTTTTTCGAGTGGCCGGAAAAAATAGAAGTCAAAGGGGCCTGCCCTTGATAATGGAGAAAATTGATGGCTGGTCTGACCATCCCATTGAAACTTCCGCCACAACAGCCGCAGTATATACGAACTCCAGTATGTAACCCGGCAGATCATTGAAGCTATGAATTCCATAGCACCTGACACCTCACCGACACCCCTGGTCACCTTTCTGGAAATGCGTCGCCTCTCTGGTCTTGTTCTAAACACAGTCCCGCTTCGCTCTGTCCCGCCATGGCAGCCATTTTGGGGCAGCGGTTTACTGGACTTTAACCCTTTTGGAGGAACTCGGGTCAACAGCTATTTGAAGCGGAAGTCAAGCTTGTAGCCATAGAGCCAATGGGAGGAATTGGGGACATTCATATTTAAAGTTCTTCCCTTCTGTTGCTAATTGAGCAACTTTTACTTGGAGAGTGATTTCTGGGTGATAGAAATGGGCTACAGGCCAATTTGAATGCCAATAAGGCGCTCTCGTATACGATCAAGTGTTTCT
The DNA here is from genome assembly GCA_030145035.1 of Desulfobacteria bacterium. Taxonomy (GTDB): domain Bacteria; phylum Desulfobacterota; class Desulfobacteria; order Desulfobacterales. The sequence goes on from JAQYWL010000397.1 coordinate 3,246, forward strand.
TGATCTACACGAATTTTTTGATC
>JAQYWL010000194.1 GCA_030145035.1 Desulfobacteria bacterium
GTGTTGCAACATCTGAAGCCCTAGAATTGTACAACTTATTGAAATGAGATGCCTATTGGTGGTGCCGACTTATGCGATTCAGATGGAGTGATGGAGTACTCCAATACTCCAATTGGAGCGAAGCCCCTTGTTCTTCAAGTCGTGATAAAAACACAACTGTTTTTATAACACGTTCTTGTTTTAGGGCAACACCAATTTTCCCTTGACCCTGGCGCCTCTATTTCCTATAGATTGGGCCAGTGAACGTTCTCCTGATTGAAATAAATCCTTTTGTTCCGGCCTCGCCCCCGATTTCCCTGGGATACATTGCATCCTTTCTCAAATCCAAGGGGTTCACTGTCAAGATATTGACTCTCGGAGAGGACACGTCCGTCTCCCGTGCCAGCCTTTACCGGCTCGTCAGTAGGTTTCGACCTGCGTTGGTTGGGCTCACGGCCTACCAGAGAACCATGCTCTATGTGATCGGCCTTGCCAGATTCATAAAATCGGTAGAAAGTAATATCAAAATAGCCATTGGTGGTCCGCAGGCCACCTTTATGCCGTCGGCCGCCTTTTCCGAACTCCCCGAAATCGACTATATCTGTCGATCTTCGGGTGAGGTGACGCTCTTGGGAATCGCGCGGGCTATCAAAAACGGGACGCCTTTTTCGGACCTTTTGGGTGTCAGTTACAAAGATGCTGATGGTGCTGTCTATGATACGGCCGAGCTTGAGGGCTTAACCGACCTGGATAATTATCCGTCTCCATATCTGGATGACGTTTTTGACTACTCATGTATGAGAGAGGCCATCATGCTGACATCTCGCGGATGCCCCCACCACTGCATATACTGTTACACCCCCCATGCCTTCAAGCACAAAGTAAGCTTCCATTCCATCGAAAGGGTCATAGAGGAAACTAAGTGGATCAGGAAAAATGGGGTGAGGAGGCTCTGGTTTGCAGACCCTAATATCTCCTTTAAGCCATCGCGTCTTATAGAGCTTCTTGACAGGATGTTGACAGAGGGCCTTGAGACCGAAATGTGGCTACAGACGCGGGCGGACCTTGTGAACGCAGAGGTGATGAAGAACATGAAACGGGCAGGTGTGAGCACCATTGCCTTTGGGTTGGAGTCGGCTTCAGAACGGGTCCTCGCAAGGCTGGACAAGCATGTATCGATTCAACAGGTAGCTGAGGCGATCAGGTTGGCCCAGAGCGAGGATATAGAAGTGGAGCTTTTCACTATCTTCGGTCTCCCCTACGAAACCTTTGAGGATGCGCTGAAGACCCTGGAGTTTGTGAAAAAAAACAACGTCAAGATCATGGGCAATACCAATTCTCAGCAGATGCAAATCTATTTTGGAACCCACATGGCCCGAGACTACGAGAACTACAACATACGCCCCTTGAACACCAGGCGGCCGGCGTACCTTTCCATTGGGTGTCAGTACGAAACCGATCACATGGCTTACAGCGACATTCAGAAGATCCAGGCCCTGTGGCGAGCCCATTCCCTTGACAGGGGCAGGCGGATTGTTTCCTGATTGTGTCTGTTGTGTTTCAACCCAATAAACCTAACCCGGATAAACCGGAAATACGAAGCACGAAATCCGAAATCCGAAACAAATTCAAATATTAAATGCTCAAATGTTCAAAACTGTAAGAGCGGTCTCAAGGGCGAATGAAAATGTCACAATTGCTTATCGTTTTTTAATTTTGAATTTTTGTCATTCGATATTGTTTCGTATTTCGATATTCGTATTTCGAATTTATTTTCTGTCCCCAAAAACACTAATTCTATTATTAACGGCCCAATGAAACCTGCTATACAAAAGATATACGTGATACTGGGCAAACTGGACGAGGGACAGCTTGAGAGGCTTTGCCGGACGCTGTCGAGCCTCTTTTCATACGTGAACCTGACATCCAATCTTTATCTTGTCACAGAGAATCTGCCTGACGGCATGCCCCGGGTGGAACGTATCCAGAAGGACGTCAGCGCGTTTCTCAGGGGGAACCTCTTTGCCCGGCTTTATGTTCATTTTGTGCATGGCGTCCCCCAGGCAACTACGCAGGAAATAGATTTTTATTTCCGGTACTATTACCAGTCCTTGAAGCTGGCAACTCGCGAGTTCGACCAGGAGGGCTATATGCACCAGGAAGTCCCAAGGCTCATGTTGCTGCCGGTAATTGTTCCCGATAACCGGGTTGAGCCCGCTTCGCTCATAGGCCTGCTTGATGCGCTCAAAAGCGCTTTTTTGTTACCAAGTCTATACCTGGATATGGGCACATTCTTTCTCTCACAAGATGAAAATCTCCTGGCCAGGACAGAAAAGGTCTATTACGGGCATGGCAACTCCGGAGAGCCGGCTGAGATCGTATGCAATCTGTATCATCAGGACATCGTCCATGATTCATCTGCTAAGTTAGAGTCTGACGCCGTATTCATGACTGATCCGTGTCCTCCTGCCCTTATTATCTCCGCGCAAGACGGGATGGTCTATCCCTGTATCGATGCGTTTCTCAAAAAGGAGGGCCTGGCTAATATTTACGAAAACCTCAGCGTGGATGATATCATGGCTCGGTACTATGAACACGGCAAGTCGAAAAGAGACTGCCTCGGGTGCAGGGAGCGGGTGGTTGAATCTTTTTCGGATTTGCCCCTGCCGAAAGCAGCAACACATGAGGTTGGAGCGTTGCTTTGTCATTTTGGAACATTGAAGCAGGAGGCAAACAACCATGTTCAGGCCATAGAGAATTACAAGAAATCTTTGAAGCTGGCTCCAATGGAAGAAGCTGGCTCCATATGTTTTAGACTTGGACTCAGCTATACAAAGACCGGCCGCTATGACCAGGCCCTTGAAGCCTTTGACAGAGCTGAGCCTACATACTACGACCAGGACTATTTCCACTTCCACACAGGGCTTTGTTGTTTTGAAAAGGGAGACTATCGCATGGCCCTTGAGAAATTTTCAAAGGCTGTCCGTCTGAATCCCCAACAGGAGGACCTAATCAGGATTCTGATTTACATGGGCACATGTCACAACAGCCTCGGCGAGTATGAGGAAGCACTCGTTCAATTGGAAAGGGCAAAGGAGGCGGCCGGTCTTGTTAAAGAGATTTACAACGCCCTCGGTTTTTCTTACTTCCAGCTCAAAGACTATGACAAGGCCATTGAGAACCTCAGCATGGCTGTTGAAATAGATCCGTACTCTGCCATAGATTATGCCAGCCTTGGGTCGAGCTACCGCGAAAAGGGGGACATCAACATGGCGATTGCCATGTATGAAAAGGCCCTGACACTGGATCCAAACATCACATCTGCCAGGGAAAACCTGGAAGTGCTCAAAGGCAAATCATGAGTGGACGAGAGCTTACATCCCTGGAAAACGACCTCGGTTATCAGTTCAAAAACGTCAGTCTACTACGTGAAGCGCTTCAGCATAGTTCCTATGTGAACGAACAACGGGACCCTGCCCTCCAGCATAATGAGCGCCTCGAATTTTTGGGTGATGCCGTCCTCGATCTTGTCATCACCCATATTTTAATGAAGCATTTCCCAGAAACCCGTGAAGGCGACCTGTCAAGGATGAGGGCCACCATCGTTAACGAATCACAGCTATCCTCGGTGGCACAGAGACTGAATCTCGGCCAGCACCTCCTCTTGGGACGTGGAGAAGCACTGAGCAATGGACAAGAAAAAAGTTCGATCCTTGCTGATGCCCTTGAGGCGGTCATTGCGGCCGTATACCTTGATGGCGGCCTGGAGGCAGGCTTTGAAGTGATTGAAAGACAGTTTTCTGAAATCATTTCCCAGGTCGGCGACAGGCTGGCAGCCGAGGATTTCAAGAGTCGACTTCAGGAGCTTGTACAGGTCCGATTCAAGACAATACCCCATTATAAAGTCGTGGCCGAAAGCGGACCTGACCATGACAAGACCTTCGAAGTTCGCCTCAGCATCGGCACCTTTTTTACGACGCATGGCACAGGCAAAAGCAAGAAGGCAGCCGAGCAGGCAGCAGCAGAAGTCGCCCTTGAAAAGCTTGAAGGGGAAAAAGACCAAAGTGACTGACCACCAGGTGTAAGTCCTCTCCACTCCTCACATAACGACGTCCCTTTCGTTGAAAAGCCAAGGTCGAACAACTCGTTGGAGACTGACGGCTAAAACCCGCAGCGACTTGATAGTAGCAGACCCCAATTACCACATTTGTCAAGAGTGTAGACGCGACCCCCTATTTTCTCAAAGCGTGCGGATGAGCAACTACAAACTGGCTATCATCAATATCCTAACCTTTCTCGTCTTTTCCAATATTGCCTTCTTTTTCATGTACCCAATCTACTTGTCCGCTGTGGATGTTTCTAAAACGGCCATTGGCTTGATCATGGGCACGTTTTCCGTGGCTTCTTTAATGGTGAGGCCCATTGCTGGCAAGTCGATTGATCGCGTGGGGGAAAAACCGGTACTCCTGTCCGGCCTTTTCTTAATTTTTGCTTGCTCCCTTCTTTATCATGTAATCCCTAAAATGGTGGGTGCTATATATATTCTTCGAATTGTTCACGGCATTGGCTTTTCCGGCTTTATTGCTGCAGCTTTTTCAACCATTGCCAAATTCACGCCCCGTGAGACGATGGGACGTGCCTTCAGTCACAACGGTGCCACCATGCTTGCAGCCTTGGGATTTGTCCCTCTGGCTGGCGAACGTCTCATGGATGCCTTCGGGCATCCGGCCATCTTTCATGGCGGGGCAGCTACAACTTTTTTAGGCTTTAGCCTGCTTGTCTTCACGAGAAAATGGGAACGGAAGCGATCTTGATGGATTTGCAAGCAAAGCATAAAATCACAGGCGCCCCCGAGGTTTCTATCCTCAAGCGACGCGCTCTATCTTTCAGCCGTTAGCTTTCAGCTTCCATATTCCTTGACATTTCAAAACGATAACTGTACAGTCCCTGTACATTATTGCATGGTTTCCCGTTCCTCCTGCTCGCGGGATATTCGATTATGCTGACACAAAGAGGCTGCTCAGGCTCCATTTCTCTATCAGGAGGGGTGGAGCTTTTTGTTTGTTTTGCTGGCAATTGCCTATCATCTGTGAGCTATCAGCCTTAATTCAACGACGCCCCTGACTTTCACCCAAGTCTTTTCGAAGGAGAGAATCAGTGTTTGAGTCAATTTGCAAGATGACCCCCGGCTGCGAGACCGCGGTGCTGGAACAGACCGTCCAATTGGCCGTGGAAATTGCCCGTGAAGGGAGGGAGGGCCGGAAAATTGGTACCATGTTCACCCTCGGTGACGAAGAAGCGGTGTTAAGGGAATCACGCCCTTTGATCTTAGATCCGCTGCAAGGGCACGGCCGGGAGCTCAAGAGAATTGATGATTTCAATATGCGCGAGACCGCCAAAGAACTGGCTCAACTGGACGGCGCCTTTGTCATCTCGGCCGACGGCACACTTCTCTCGGCGGCACGTTATTTCAACGCTGATTCCACCGGGATCAGTCTGCCACTGGGACTGGGTGCACGGCACATGGCGGCGGCAGCCATTACCCGGGCAACCAAAGCAGTTGCTGTCGTGGTCTCCGAAAGTTCCGTGGTCAGAGTATTCAGCCAGGGCCAAATAATTGCGGAAATAATTCCCGAAGTCTGGATGCTCGCCCGGGAGAGTATCCATCTTGACAGACCATATGTGGAGAGCAAAATGGGAGATCTCCATATCGTTGCCTGTGAACTTCCGGACCGGGCAAAAGAGGACAAGAAGAACTCCTCGCAGTGATCTTGGTGCCTTTGTGCTGCAAAATGGTCAGTCTGCGGCAAGAAAGGCAGATTGGATTTAATATCAAGGAACCTCGTGCGGCTTATGGTAAACGAACGAATTTTTACACTAAAAAACAAGCTGATAACGGCTTCCGGCTCCTCGCCCGAGTGACTGGAGAAAGTGTTGGCTGGCAAGTGTCTTGAGGGCATATTGAACGGTGCGGCGGGGAAGCCCGGTCTTTTCTGCAATAGCTGATACCTTCAGGCGCCTTTCCGGACTTGATTTAAAACAATCCAAAACGGCCAATGCCGATTCCGATAGTTTCTTTAGGTTGGCATATTTTTCACGGTAGAACTTGATATCGCCTAACGATGCCTCTATAACCTTGATAAAAAACCAGGCTAAAGGTTTTAACTTATACTGTGTCGGATCGGATTGAAACTTACCCCCCGAGCATTTATGAAGCACAGAATAATAAAGGGGCCGGTTTTGTTCAATATGACGGTCAATTGCGATATAGGGTGCTATGCCCGCTAAATACTTATCATCTGACTGGATCAAGGCTAATATAAAAAGGGCTCGCCCGAGCCGCCCGTTACCATCCTCAAAAGGGTGGATGGCGAGAAATCGAAAAACAAACTCAGTGGCAACCAAAAGGGGCCATGGGTGTTCTCGAATGGTATTGTTATACCATTTAACCAGCTCAGCCATTGCTGTACTGGTGATAATTCCTGGTGGAGAGGGGTCTAAAACAATGCGCTCTTCTTTCGTGTCGTGATTGATGGAGACCACTCGATTCGGCGATGTTTTATATCCTCCTGCATGACTTGCGGCCCTGGAATGGTATCGAAGTAAATCATGATGAAGCCCTCGAATGACAGTTTCTGTTAATGGAAAAAATTCATCCGCTTGCAAATAGACGGTTGAAAGCACCTGTCGACAACCAACAACCTCCTCGACGCTTCGTTCTCTGTCTTTTGACAACTTTTCCAAAATAAAAGTTCTATTCTCCTCAAAAGCGGTCACTTTACTGTCTTTGTTCAAGGCCGTATCGATCCATTCTATTTCCTGATCTGTTAGAACTGCATTTTCTATTCTAGTAGAAGCGCCTATATTGCTGATCAAGGCAAAGCGATTAAGATATCCAGCCTCGTCAGGAGGTACGGTCTCCAGCTCTTTATATGTTTCAACAAATAACCCTTGGAGCCTTTTCAGTTCATTTTCTATCTTATTGCTGGGAGTAAAAGAAAGCATATGGAATTTTTTACGAAACCATCAAATTTTATCTGAAACATACCATATTGCGCAACAATGCGCAACTAAATTTTTGTCTTATCTGCGCGTTACTGCGCATTTTTCAATCTGTTCCTTCACGGCATTTTGGACAACATGTTTTGGAGAAAGCGGACAGGTGGGAGGAATAGGCTGCGCCCCGGTTGAATAAGCTTCGCACTCCAAGGGGCAGGCGACGATAGGCAAAAACAACCTGCCCTTGCGGAAAAAAACGATAGTACTTGCTCCCGCTGGAAGCGGGACTGATGCTTTTCATTTGCCGCCATCTCCCGGCAAACGAAAAAATTACACCTCAGCGTTCCCTGCGTCTGGTGAAAATGACCTTAAGTTCTGCGCTTTTATCACGGGAAACAGGTCTTTACAACTCGAAATTCCTCGTATTTCACTCTATATTCCGCAATCCCTGCCCTGCCTGCCCCGTAGGCCATGCTCGTACTGGGGTGAAGCGCTTGCCCTGCCTGCCACGCCTGCCCTGTTAAACCAGAAATTGTTTAACCGGGGTAGGTCCGTGATCGTACTGGGGTGGAACGCCTGCCCTGCCTGCCCTGTAGGTAGGAACTATCGTACCGGGGTTGAACGCGAAGCATATTCAACTGGGGAATTGTGGGGACGTCCATTTGTAAATTAGTTTAGCCCATAGCATATTGATGATATTGCCTTTTTGTGACGCGATGAGCCCAGTAACAAAACGAGAAAAGATAGCTA
>JAQYWL010000009.1 GCA_030145035.1 Desulfobacteria bacterium
CAGGTCTGAATAGTCCAAATCCACCCTTAGGTCAATCATTTTGGGCAGTTCCTCGAGAGGAGATGCCCCAATGGAGTAGTGTTTATCAGCCTGTTCTCTGTCCAGGACGAGCCCTCTCTTTCCCCGGCCTCCGGCTCGGAGAGTTAGCGAACGGCATGATCATCGCTTCCAACCCGCTGTTTTTCTGTACTGTTTGTGATACTGCTCTCCTGCTTTCCGGGTATTCTTATCCTGCTTCTTCAACTCATTTGCCAGGATTGCATATGACCACGTCCTTCCCGTCCTCGTCTTAAATCCTCCATCATTCAAAAGAGCGACAATGTCCTTTTTGGCAACCCCTTTCTTAATATGATTGTTCACTATTACCATGGCCTTTCCAAACTGATCACTGTATATCTCTTTAACTGAGAGCCTTTCTATTTCCACTCCAGCACGTTTTGGTTCAGGTTCAGGTTCATAAGATTGGACAGCACCTCTGGCTTTCCCCTCCTTTGCTTTCTCGGACATTTCTACATATACGGGGCAATTACGCTCACAGCGTGCCTTGAACTGATTATTCTCGCATCTGCAATCAAAAGGGACATCGGACTCATAGATATACTTACGGCCGACAATCCCGAACGGCGTGTGAGTGAAGCCATAGAATTTGGTGGTGAGGGACTAGACCGAAAGGCTATACCCAAAATCTCAGCGAGATCATTTTGGTAAAGGATCACGCCCATTCCTTTTTTCCTGATGTGATCACCTATAATGCCGGGATTGACAGGATAATCGATAGGCGGTATAGGGGGGGCTGGATAAGGTCAAACAATTCAAAAGGTTCAGGATATTGCCCTCAAAGCCGTTGAGGGTTCTTCAAACCTGAAATCATTTGCCGGTCTTCAACAACTGTTCAATGAACAAACGAGGAAACAATCGCAGGAAAAGTAAGAGTAGCTAACCTTGATGCACGTGCTTTACGAGATGCCCCAGTTCAGGGAAGATGAGTTCTTTGCAGGCAAGCTTGCAGGCCTTGAGACTGCCGGGCATGCAAAAAACCAGAGTTTGACCGATCAGGCCTGCTGTGGCCCGGGACAGCAGGGCGGCCGAGTCGATTTCTTCATAGCTCAACTGACTAAACAGCGGCCCAAAAGCAGTCAGTTCTTTGGTGAACATGGGTCGGACAGCCTCAATGGTCACATCGGCAGGACTGATTCCCGTGCCTCCGGTTACCAGTATTGCATGGGGGCTATGCTCCTGAATTACCGTGCGGATCGTATCTGCAATGACATCCTTGTTGTCAGGGATCACCTCGTGAAAAACCACTTTATGCTTTTTCTTCTCGGCCCGTTTTTTCATCCAGTGTCCGCTCTTGTCATCGGCAAGGCCGCGGGTGCTGGATACAGTGACAATGGCAAGTATAAGCGATTTTGGGGCATGGGCCTTATGCTCTTTGGTACTCATGTGTGGATACCTTCCTTAGGGCTTGCGCATGTGCAAGCCCTTGGTTAAGCGACTGGCACGGCCGAGCCGGCTTTCGTTGTATGAGTTTCCTGTAGTCTCCCCAACGAGCATTGTCAACTCGATAGTATAGAAATTTCCTTTTTTGGAGCGGCGAAGCCGCGTTACATAAGATCGCGGAGCGATCTTATAACTCGAAAAGCTTTTTCCTGGTGAGCGATATGGGGCACCCTTTGAGCTTGACAAATCTCAGCATCAAGGGGTATTTTTTAAGGCACTTCGTCATTGTGAGCGAAGCGAAGCAATCTCCTTTATTTCAAAGTATACGAATTTGGGGACTTTCAATACCAATATTCGTTAAGTTAATGACATTGAGACACTCGCTTTGCCAAAGAGGAGAGCCATGGCAAAAGGTAAAACCCAAACGAAACCAAAAAAGAGCAAGAAGAAGAGCTGGTTTAAGAGGTTTTTGGAGCGTGTGGCCAAAGCCAACAGGCAAAGTGGCGGCCAGCTATGTGCTTCTTGAAAGTTAAAGCCAAAAGGTGCCGGGAAGCACTAGAGTCTGGTCATTGGTCATTGGTCAATATTCAATCATCAATCATCAGTGACCAGTCACTGAAGAATTGAGAGCGCCCTATGTCTTCGAGCACAGGCATCATTCGCCACGACCTTTACAAAGAGCACCTTGCCGAGTTTCCCCATGTTGAAAGCCCGCAACGCCTCAAGGTCATTTATGACATGCTGGACGAGGCAGATATGGTGGGAAAATTTGTGACCGTCTCCGCGCGCTCTGCCACCCATGAGGAACTCGCCTTGGTGCACAGCCATTCCCATATCGAAAGGGTGGCTGGTACGGATGGCAAGCCCCATGCGTCGCTTGATCCCGATACCCAGACCACACCCCTTTCCTTTCAGGCGGCGAAACTGGCGGTAGGCGGTCTGTTCTCCCTCGTGGACAAGATCTTTGATGGCACCATAGAGAATGGTTTTGCCTTAGTCAGGCCACCGGGGCATCATGCGGAAAGGGATCGGGCCATGGGGTTTTGTCTTTTCAATAATGTGGCCCTGGGTGCCCGCTATGCCATGAATACTTACGGCGTAAAGAAAATCCTGATCGTGGACTGGGATCTGCACCACGGCAATGCCACCCAGAAAACTTTTTGTACAGACCCGGATGTCCTCTATTTTTCCACCCACCAGTACCCCTATTATCCCGGAACAGGAAGCCTGAAGGAAGTCGGCCACGGGGACGCGATGGGCTTAACCGTCAATGTGCCCCTGTCGCCGGGCTATGGGGACAACGACTTCTTCAAGATCTTCAAGCAGATCCTTCACCCTATAGCGAGTGCCTTTAAACCTGAATTGATCTTTGTATCTGCCGGTTTTGACACATACGTGGATGATCCCCTTGGGGGGATGAAGGTCACACCACAGGGCTATGCGGCCATGACGCGCCTGATCATGGATCTTGCCAAGACATACGCTTCCGAAAGACTGGCCTTTACCCTGGAGGGAGGCTATCATCTCACAGGGCTCAGGGAATCGGTAAGGGCCGTCTTAAAGGAGCTGGCCGGGGACAGCATCTTGAAGCCTGGCAACCTGGAGGACCTTGAAAAAGGGGCAACACCCCCTGTTGTTGAGGATGTGATTCAGGTTCAAAGACCCTACTGGCCTTCGCTGTAAGTATTAAACTAGTGCCCATCCGGAAATGAATCTCACAACACTGGGCACTGACGTCAGTTTCCAATTCAGAAATGAGTAATTTTTCGCAAGGTCAAGGAAATCAAGGGATTGCGCGGAGACGTACGTCGGTACGTCGCACAAGCGATCCCGCAGATTGACGCCGAGATTGCGAAAAATGGCCATTTCTGGATG